>CAZNHG010000161.1:0-7204 GCA_964572555.1 uncultured Devosiaceae bacterium
CGCCCTCGTCACCGGCGCCAATCAATGCATCGGTCTTCAGATCGCAACCGACCTCGCCGCCAGCGGACTCACCGTGCTGCTTGCCTCGCGCAACCTTGAACGCGGCGAGGCAGCAGCGCAAACCATCGCCGGCGATGTTCATTCCATCCAGCTCGACGTCACCGACGAGGCTTCAATTGATGCCGCCGTCGCACAAGTCGAACAGCAGTTCGGCCGCCTTGATATTCTCATCAACAATGCCGCGATTTCTCGTGCCAATGGGCAGGAAAGCGAGACCATGCAGCACTATATCCAGCGCTCGCGGGCGACACTGATTTCGGTCGATGAAGTACGCACCATCTGGGAAACTAATGTCTTCGGTGTCCTCGCCGTCACCCAGGCCTTCGTGCCGCTGCTACGCAAGTCGGAAGCCGCACGTATCGTCAACGTCTCGAGCAGCCTCGGCTCACTCACCATCAATTCCACGCCAAATCCCTACCGCGCGGTATTCAACCCCGGCTATGGCGCGTCCAAGACCGCGCTTAACGCCATTACACTTGCCTTTGCCTTCGATCTTGAAGCCGAAGGCATCAAGGTCAACGCAGTGACTCCCGGCTTCACCAGCACCGCGCTTAACAATTACGAAGGCACCGAGACCGTGCAGCAGGGTGCCGCCGAAGCTGTCCGGGTCGCTCTCCTCGACAGCAACGGACCAACAGGTACCTTCACGGGTTCAATCAACGAGCCCTATCCTTGGTAATCGACCCTGGGACCGCCGGCACCAAGCCGGCGGTCTGCCTCCGAGAGGTATAACTCCTACCCGACGATGTAGACACCTGGATTCGTTGTGCCCGCTTCACAAACCAAGGCCACGAAGGTGACGACCAAGTGGGGTGGGTTGCGGACGAGTTGCATCCCTTTTGCTCCTTCCGCAATACTTGGAAGCGCCAACATCACGCCTTTGCCACCAAAGATACGTGGCCGGTGTTGCCATTGCGCCTTGACGATAGCGATTGCTTCGATCTCGACCACGACTCCCAACGGCAGAGAACCCATGCCGACGGCGGCACAGGCGTGATGTCCGGCTTCGCCAAGCACTTCGCTCAGCTGTTTCGAGCAGCCATCGATCACCTGGCATAGTCGGTGAAATCCGGTTCGGCATTGACCATACCGCTAACTTTGGCCACAGCTTCGACGCGGGAAGGGTCGCCGACCGTCGCCTTGACGATCGACAGCAGCGGCAGCCCGACATTGCATGCCGCTTCATAGCCGTTTTCGACCGTGGGATCGCGGCCCGTCCGCCGAGGATGAACGAACCGTCGGGGTTTCGCGGTATTTGCCCTGAAAATTAGAGGGTCTTTCCCACCAGCTGTGCCGGACGATAAACGGTGAGCGGATTTGGCGCCGGCGGCAAGGTCGGTCCAACGGACACAAGGTTTTGTTCAGGTGCCATGGTCATTCCTCGAACCTCGATCACCTGCGCTTCACGGATGGTGCGGGCGCTGCCGCTAACCCGAATGCTTGCGCCGCGTTCGGATGTGATTTCGGCCATAAGCCGGGAGAGCGCACCCATGTCCTCGCCCTGGCAAATGGTTATCGAGCCCCCATGCGGCCACCCCAGATCGCGCAAGTACCCCGCAAGGGCTGCTGCCGCCGCCCCGGTTGCCGGGTCTTCGATGACGCCGCCAAGCGGGAAGGGGTTACGGGAATGGAAGAGTTGGGTCGTCTCGGCATAAACGACATTGAAGGTGATGAATCCTTCTCGTTCGGCCAGCGCTCGACCTTTTTCAAAGTCATATCCTATCGCGCGCAGTGCCTCGCGGTCTCTCAGCGCCAGTACCAGATGGTCGCCTCCGCCGTGCCCCACAGCAGGCGGTATGCGCGTATCGAGGTCGGCGGGAGTGAAGCCAAAAAGTTTGAGTGCCTCTTCAAGAACTGTATCTGCCACCGGGACGCTTCACGTCGGTGGCGATTGGAATGAGGCTCCCCAGTCAGTTTCCGAAAGGTGGCCCTCGACGGTGATGCGGGCGCGATTAATGTAAAGCGTAAACAAGCCCGGTCCCTCGTGTTGAGCCAGGGCGGCGCCGAGCGCGATGGTGGCATGTCCACAGAAGTCCACCTCGACCTGGGGCGCGAAGTAGCGCACCCGCCAAGCGTCCCCAACGGGCGCTGCAAAGACAGATTCTGAATAACCGACATCGGCAGCCACCTTCTGCATTACCGCCGGTTCCGGCAGTTGATCATAGATGGCGACACCGGCTGGATTGCCACCGTGCTGGCCGCTCGAAAAGGCTGAGATATGCTGAACTTTCATTGTTTCACTTTCGATTCGGAGCATGAGGCAGTTTTGTTCAAGGAGCGTTCGGCACGCTACCCTTTCCCGATTGGTCAATCGAGACCGAGCCATGAATTTCAGGATGAACGTCAAGCAAGTTCGCTCTGCAGGGCGGCTTTCGACAACGGCGAATAATATTTAGGCGACGATAATGGGGTCGGCAGCCAAAGGGCAGCTAGCCGCTGCCACCAGCCGCGAGCGAAGCAAACGGGGCCGCAAGGCGCCAATGATGCACCTAGGCGATTTCCTCGACGTCCACCACCAACCGCTTTCCGAGAGCGGCGAGGGCGGCTTCGAGAGTTGGCAGCCTGGTCTGGTGCCACGGGTCCAGCCAGCGGCGCACCTCGGCTTCGTCCTTGCCCATTTGCGCGGCGAACGCCACGCGGGTCAGACCGCTTTCGCGGAATGCCTCGATGAAGGCCAGCTTGGCCGCGACCGCCGCGTGCACATAGACTTGGTGCTGGTCGGGATTGGTCGTCTTGATGCCGGAACGGGGCAGCTCACGACCGTCGCGGATATGGGCCAAAAGGGCCACTTCGAGTGCATCCTGCGCGTTCGCCAGCGCATCGGTCAGGTCGTCGCCCTGAGTGATCGCTTCGGGGATGTCGTCGAAGGTGACCAGATAGCCGCCATCCTCCGGCGTCAGGGTTGCTACGTAGTGCATGTGGCTCGGTCCTTCAATTGTGTTACTTCTCGGCTTTCTTTTCTTTGGGGGCGCGCTAGTCCAGCCCCAGTTGCTTGCGGATCAGCCGCACATAGCCTGGCTTGAGTTCGCCGGATTTGACGGTGGTCATGCGCTCGCCGAGTTTGACGATCGCGTGCCCACCCTTGCCACGTCCAAGATCCACCGAGAACTCAATGCCCTTCGCGCGGGCTTCCTTTCTCAGCTTGCGGATCAGGTCGTTGCGGTTCATTGGCTCGCCCCTTGTGACACATTCAATATCGGGCAATTTTGTCCGAATTGCAATGACAGTCGGACAAAATGCGCCGATATCTTTGCGGGCGCGCGCAGGAGATCCGCGGAGTGTCACAAGTCAGTGCAAATGCCACGCTCTATAATGGGGAGCGGCACCGTAGTCATACCAATAGTCGCCGCCTGGTTGGAGAACGTTAGGCGACATCACCGGTCAGACTCGCGGATATCCTGAATTTCCTCAAGTACCAGTCTAACCGGATGGCGGGCATCAAGATGGTGCCATCCAATTTCGCCGACACCCTTTTTGAGCTGGCGGTTCAACACCTCTATCGTTGCATCGGACGCGCCGGGACGTCTTCCGGCCACGCGTCGGCGCAGCGTATTCGCATCCGCCTCCAACCAGATCCCCGTAAACGGAATGGACCGGCTGTGGGCGACCTCGGCGATGCGTTGCCGCAGCTCCGGTCTGTCGAACACGGCATCGACAACAACCGTACAACCGTCCTCGAGCAATCCTCCGGCCTTATCCGCGAGCGTAGCATAGACCTTCTCGGAGACATCGGGCTCGTAGGCCTCCGGTGGAAGCCGCGTCTCGGCGGTCACAGAAAACATCGACTTGCGCGTGCGATCGCTTTCGAGCACGCGCGCACCCGGCGGTGCACCGACAAGAGGGGCAAGGCCTTCAGCGACCGTCGATTTGCCAGAGCCGCTCAGCCCCCCAATCGCCACGAGCGATGGCGTTCGGGGCTCGAGAAGGGACAGTGCAAGGTCGAAATAGGATCGGGCGCGCTCGACCAACTCGTCAGACCGGTCGCCACCTTCCTCGATCTGGGTCGCTGTAACATGTGCTCTGACCGCAGCCCGTACGGCCATGAAGAATGGCAGAAGTATCAATCCGTCATCGTTGCCCGTTTCATTGAGGTATCGGTTCGTCACCAAATTTGCATAGCCGGATAGATCGCGGTGCCATAGATCCATAAGCAGAAAGGCGAGGTCGTAGAGTACGTCTATGGTGGCGAGCTGCTCGTTGAATTCAATACAATCGAACAGCCGCGGGCCGCCATCGAATAGGCAAATGTTGCGCAGATGCAGGTCACCGTGACAGCGGCGGACCATACCGCGTCGCTCTCGATCGTCGAGACGATCCGCGTGCCGGCTCAATGCGGTTCTGAAGGCTGTGTTGAATCGTTCAACTTCCTGATCGTCAAAGATATGGCTGGTGGCAAACCCGGCCTCGTTGATGTCGAGCACACCGCTCAGGTTCGCCGACCCGCTTTCTGCGCGCACCACTGGTGCCTCACTGTGAAAGGTGGCGACCGTGCGCGCCACCTCATCAACCATCTCCGACGTCAGACGGCCGTCGACCGCCATGCGGTCGAACAGCCCGTCCTGGTCGAACCGCTTCATTTCCACTACGGCGTCGACGAGTTCGCCCGAACCGTCGAATACGAGCCGACCATCGCCCTCGCGCGTGATACGCCGTACGCCGAGATAGAGACCGGGAGCCGTCCGGCCGTTGAGTTCCAATTCCTTGAGGCAGGCAGCAAGACGCAACTGAGGTGACGAGAAGTCGACATAGGGCAGGTCCACCGCGCGTTTCATCTTAAAGGCGCGGTCATCCGTCAGAAAGATCATCGAGATATGGGTTTCGATGGTATCGACCGGATCGACCAAACCATAGCTCTCCGGATCCTGTAAGAAGGCGACGGACGCCGATTGGTCTTGGATAGTCATTGGTGCTTCCCGTGTGGGTTATGGCTGGATCGGTTTGCCGCAGTAGCGTTCGTCAGGCCTAACGGGTTGTCGAAGCTGCTCTCATTTCATGGACCGCTGAGTGTCCTGATGCTTAAGAGCCATGTAGCATCTCCACTGCTGCTTTGCGCTTCTTGTCAGGCATCAGGGATAAACCACGTTCTATCGCAGCTCTCCAAGACGGTCCTCTTTGCGACGCCTCGTCAAAAACCTCAGCAAGATCGTCCTCGCGGCGGGTGATCTTCAGCGCCTCGAACAGAAGCATGGCCTGATGGACATCCTTCTCGCGCTTGGCGATCCCATTCGCATCAGATTGCCGGCGCGAGGCGACAATCAGCTTATGAACCGCATATCGCTCGGGGGCCGGTACGGTCGCTGGCACTCCTGAACGATGCAGCAACACCGTTCTGATGGGGTCATGAATTAGGAAATCGAGAAACCGCAAAGGCTGCGCCGACGCGCCCCCCAATGCCGGCATGAGGCTAGCATAGTCGGCAAGCTCGTCGGACCCCATGTTGGGCGTCAAGAACTCCACCTTGTATCTCGCCGCATTCTCAAATTGCGTTGACCGCATAGGGTCGGTTCTATGCGGAACCGCCCGGAAGGTCGGATCGACACTATGCAGCACATCGAGCACAGGTGGCAGGCTGTCCTCGACGTCGGATGAAATCGAATAGTTCTGGGCAAAATCGGCATCGCCAGTTTGAAGGGCCGCACCAGGGAGCTTGACGCCGAGATAGCCCGCGTAGGTCTGGAACGCGACAGTGCCGATGAGGACACCTCGCAAACGGAATAGGCCAGCACTGCCCATGGCCTCAACAACATCGCCAGTGAAACGGTCAGGAGCCGTCAACCCGGCTTCGCGTGTCAGTGTCGATACGAGCTTGCGCCGGGCGCGAAGGTCATCCTTGATCGCCTTGAAGGCTTCTGCCCTCCGGGTGACTTCGGTGTCGGAGGCCGGACCGACATATTTCCGCCGCCTCTCCGGTTCATCGAAATACCAGTAGTCATTGCCCTTGACCGGTACCCGGACGAAATTACCGGCAGTCGAGAACTCGGATTCAAACGACGCATCAAGGCTGCGTTGCACGAGTTCGGCAAACATGGTGCGATACACAAGATCGAGCGTCTTCATGGCAATCCGAGCCTGTTATAAGTTTTTCGCAAAAAACTTATAACTGATGCAAGGCGAGATGGAAAGGTCGCAGTGTAGCGCAGCTTCGGACCGGCGCATCCCGATCGAGCTGTTTTCCCGCAAGCAGGGATCGCTTGATCACCGGGAGAATGCAGAACTTGCTCCAGTTCCCGTGGGGGAAGACATCGTCAGCCTGTCGAAAATTCCGGGCAAGCCTTCGATAGCAACGCGGCCAAGATGCATATGGCCGCCATTGACAGCCTTATCGGGCGGAGTTCCAGCTCTGCCCATTTTGTCGGTTCAAGAGCTCGGATTGATAGAATGACGTAAAATACCTATTTTACGCGAAATTGAGGAGCTAAGAGATGAAGCAGTACACTTTTCCGACCTGAACCGCTCCTTGGGTGAAGTTCTCGAGGCGGCGATGATTGAGCCGGTCATGCTCACCAAGCACGGCAAGGAAAAGCTCTATGTCCTCTCGGCCCGGGATTATCACCGGATGCGCGGCGAGCCCAGCCCGACACGATCCTATTCACTCCATGAAGCGCCGGACGATATCCATGAGGAACTCATGTCAGGGATAGACGCGATAGTTGAACCTGCCAAGACCGATGTTTGAGCAGGGCGAAGTCGCCGAGTTTCATATCTCTGGTACCGCGAGGCACAGAATGGTGAGGAATCCGGCCGAAAGCCTCGCCCTGTCTGCATCGTGGTCAAGAAGCCGGGCAAGCCGGACATCGTATTTCTCTTTCCGTTCACCTCCAAACCGCCCGTTTCCGACCAGCTTGCCCTGAGTGTGCCGGAAACTGAATGTCGTCGCATCGGTCTTGTTGCGCCATGCTGGATAATTCTCGACGAGTACAATCGCGTCGAATTGGACAAGAACTACGACTTCTTGTCGACTGAACCCATCGGTTCGGTAAGCGCAGCCTTCCTCCGAGAGATTGCTGCGACCATCCAGCGGTTGGCCCGAACGGTTGCGACCAGAGCCGTGAAGCGCACCTGATCTCTTGTTTGCGACGTACTTACGGTACTCGCTCCGGTCTGATTCTGTCACTTGGATGTCAATAGGCGGCGCCGAGTGCCC
>CAZNHG010000162.1:0-5608 GCA_964572555.1 uncultured Devosiaceae bacterium
TTCTGGACGAGCCGCTCTCCAACCTCGACGCGGCGCTGCGCTCGCAGGTGCGCCTGGAGATCGCCAGGCTGCATCGTGATGTCGGGGGCACGATGATCTACGTCACCCACGACCAGATCGAGGCCATGACACTGGCCGACCGGATCGTGGTGATGAACGAGGGCCGGATCGAGCAGGTGGGTACCCCGCACGAGCTGTTCGAGACGCCGGCCAACACCTTCGTGGGCACGTTCATCGGCTCGCCCAAGATGACGCTGGTCGATGTGGAACGCGACGCCGCGCAGTTCGGCATTCCGGGTGGCGGGTCGGTGATCCTCGATAGCGCGCCGGAGAATACGGGCGGGGCCGTAACGCTGGGCGTCAGGCCGAACGCGCTGACCATCGGGCGCGACCTCGAGGCGGACGGGTTCACCGGCGAGACGATCTACACCGAATATCTGGGCGACGAAGCTTTCGCCTATGTCCGGCTCGCGGACGGCAATGTCGCCAGCATCAGGATTCCGCCGCACGATCACTATGCGGCGGATGAAAAGGTCAAAGTCGGCGTGCGGCCCGAGGCGGCACACTTCTTTGCCAAGGAGGACGGGCGCCGGATCGTGGCGGGCTGACGCCCGGCGCACCGGTAGGCACGCGCCCGGAACGCGCTTTCGCTTCCGGGGTGTCCCGCGCCTCGCAATGGGACAACAACAAGGTGAGGAACACGCAAATGTCCATGATACACAGACTGGGAATGGGGGTTGTCGCCGCGGCGATGACCGTGTCGGTCCCCGCTGCCGCTTTCTCGCAGGAGATTTCCTTCTGGAGCTGGCGCCAGGAGGATCGCGAGGAGTATCAGCGCTACATCGATATGTTCCAGGAGGAGCATCCCGATATCACGGTGAACTTCGAGGCCTTCGAGGCGTCGAACTACGCCACGATCCTGTCGACGGCGCTGGCCGGCGACGAGGGTCCCGATACGATGATGGTGCGCGCCTATGGCGCTTTCGAATCCGTGGCCGAGCCCGGCTATCTCATGCCGCTGGGCGACGAGGTGCCCGCGCTCTCCGAGTTCCCCGAGGCGGCCGTGCAGGCCGAGACCCTGCGCTCGGACGGCAATGTCTACGCGGTGCCCTTCGCCTCGCAGACCATGCTGGTGATGTACAACAAGGATATCTTCGCCGATCTGGGGCTCGAGGAGCCGCAGACCTGGGACGAGCTGGTCGAGGTCGGCCAGGCGCTCGAGGAAAACGGCATGTTCGGCTTCGCCAACGGCACCGCGACCGCCTGGCAGAACGAGACCATCGTGTTCGCGCTCGGGGCCAGCATCATCGGCCAGGACTTCTACCAGGACCTCAAGAACGGCGAGGCGACCTTCGAGGATCCGCGTTTCGTCGAGGCGCTCACGAGGCTCGACGAGATCAAGGAATACTTCCCCGACAGCTTCACCGGCATCGACTATGCCTCCTCGCAGCAGCTGTTCACCAGCGGGCTGGCCGGCATGTTCGCGGGCGGCTCGTTCGAGATCGCCAACTTCATGAGCCAGAATCCCGACCTCAACATCGGCGTGTTCCCCGCCCCGGTGGCCGAGGAAGGCGATCAGCCGCTGGTCAGCGTGTTCTATGACGGCGGGTACGCGGTCAATGCGCAAACCGAGCATCCCGAGGCGGCAACCGAGTTCATGAACTTTCTCGCCTCCCAGGAGTTCGCGCAGGAGTTCGCCAACGGGCTGGGTAACGTTTCCCCGGTGCCGGGCGTCGAGTTCGAATCCGAGCTTCTCGGCGAGGTGGCCGAACTGAACCAGAACTCGATCCCCTACATCATGCTGGTCGACTTCCGCTACGAGGAGCCCAGCGGCTCGGTCCTGATCCAGCAGGAAGTCCAGAAGATGATGGCTGGCGAAACCACCCCGGAAGCCGCCGCAGCGGCGGTGACCACGGGGATCGCCAACTATCACGAGCCTTTCCAGGACTAATCGCCAATACCCGGCGGCGCGCAACATCGCGCCGCCCGGGACTTGTCGCTCGCCGCCGCCTTGCGGCCAATTACGGGGAATAGGGCACGATGCTCGGATTTCGGCTGACCCGCCGCGGACTGTGGATCATTTTTCTGATCCTGCCGCCGCTCCTGTTTCTGACGCTTTTCGTGGTCTATCCGATCATCACCGCGCTCGCCTATGCGTTCTTCGACTGGAACGGGCTGGCGCGCGGCGACTTCATCTTCCTCCAGAATTTTTACGACATCCTGTTCAAGGAGCCGTTCGCGACGTGGACGCGCAATGCGTTCCTGCACAACATTATCGTCTTCGTCACGCTGATGGTGGTGCAGAACGGGCTTGGGTTCCTGCTCGCCTATGCCCTCTGGCGCGAGCTGCCCGGTGCGCGCTTCCACCGGATCGCGGTGTTCCTGCCAGTCGTGCTCTCCACCGTCATCGTCGGCTTTTTATGGAAGCTCTTCCTGCATCCCCTGTTCGGACTGGTGAACCAGGCCCTGAACACCGTGGGCCTCGGCGAACTTGCACAGCCCTGGCTGGGGCAGGGCTCGACGGCGCTCGGCGCGCTGATCCTCGTCAACGCCTGGCACTGGGTGGGGTTCCCAACCCTCATCTACCTGGCGGGCATGCAGCGCATCCCCGGCGAGGTGATGGACGCCGCCCGCATGGACCGCGACAGCGAATGGCAGATCATCACCAGGATCGTCTGGCCGCTCATCGCCCCGAGCGCGACCATCGTGTTCATCCTCACATTCATCGGCTCGTTCAACTGGTTCGAGCTGCCCTACATCATGGCCGGGCTCGACGGCTCGCCCTACGGCTCTACCGACGTGCTGGGGCTCTATTTCTACCGCACCGCCTTCGGCAACCAGAGTGCAGGCACGCAGGATTTCGGGCACGGCAGCGCGCTGGCCGTGATCACCTTCCTGTTCATCGCAGTGGTGGCCGCTTTTTGGACCATTCGCCTGCGTAATCGCGAGGTCGAGCTATGACGACGACAACCGCGCCGTTCACCGGCCGCGAGGAAGGCAAGAGCTGGGTGGGGCTGTTCACGCGCGATGCGCTGTTGCAGATCCTGTTGATCGCGAACACGTTTTTGATGCTCTACCCGATCCTGATCATGGTGTTCAACGGCTTCAAGTCGAACGCCGAGATCTTCCAGAGCCCGTTCGCGATCCCCGATTTCGGGTACATCGAGAATTACGCGACCATCGCGACCGGCACCAACTTCATCAGGTATCTGCTCAACTCGTTCTTCGTGACGGGCTCGTCGATCCTGCTGATCCTGGTGCTGGGCACCATGGCGGCCTATGCCATCGGGCGCTACGCGTTCCGTGGTTCCGCGTTCCTGCTGCTGTTCTTCATCGCCGGGCTGACGGTGCCGCTCAAGCTCGCCATCATCCCGCTGTTCATCCTGATGCGGGACCTCAACCTGCTGGATACGCAATTCTCGCTGATCTGCGTCTATACGGCGATGGGCCTGCCCTCGACCGTGTTCATCATGACCGGCTTCATCCGAACCCTGCCGCGCGAGCTTGAGGACGCGGCGCGCATGGACGGGGCGAGCGAGTTGCGCATCATGTGGTCGGTCATGCTGCCCCTGGCGCGGCCCGCCATGGTGATCGCGGGCATCCACAACCTCGTGCCGATCTGGAACGACTTCTTCTTCCCGCTGGTCTTCATCCAGTCTGACCCGCTCAAGACCCTGCCGCAGGGCCTGACAACCTTCATGGGCGAATACACCACCGACTGGGGTGTCCTCTTCGCCGGACTGACGCTGGCGGCGGCGCCGATCACGCTAGTCTACATCATCCTGTCGCGCCAGTTCATCAACGGCCTGACCTCGGGGGCGGTGAAATGACGCTCATCCCGAAAGGATGCCTGATCGTCTCCTGCCAGGCGCGCGCGGACAACCCGCTGCACGGACCGCAGTTCATGGGCGCCATGGCGCTCGCCGCGGCTGAGGGCGGGGCAGGGGCGATCCGCGCCAATGGGCCCGAGGACGTCGCTGCGGTCGGGCAGGCGGGCCTGCCGGTCATCGGCATCAACAAGGTGTTCTCGGACCGCTACCCCGTTTACATCACGCCGAACTTCGAAAGCGCGAAGGCAGTCGTCGACGCCGGGGCCGATATTGTCGCGCTCGATTGCACGCCGCGCGAACGGGACGGGCAGACGCCCGGCATTCTCGTGCGGCGCATCATCGAGGAACTGAACACGCCGATCTTCGCGGACGTGGCGACCCTCGACGAGGGCAAGACCGCCGAGCAGATGGGTGCAGCCTATGTCGCCTCGACGCTCTCGGGATATACCGGCGGCGAGAAGCCTGTTGAGCCGGACCTCGAACTCGTCGAGAACCTTGCCAGGGCGTGCTCCATCCCCGTGATCGCCGAGGGACGCTATGATACGCCCGAAATGGCGCGGGCGGCGTTGGAAGCAGGCGCGCATGCGGTGGTCGTGGGCACGATGATCACTAATCCGCGCGAGATCACGCGCCGCTTCGCGGCAACCGTGAGGGCCGGACAATGACGGCGTTTCTGGGCATCGATATCGGCGGGACCGGCTCGCGCTGGGCGCTGGTCAATGCCGAAGGCACGGAGGTTGCACGGGGCAGCGCCGCCGGGGCGACGGGGCACCTGTTCGCCGATGCGCCGCGTGCGCAGTTCGCCGATGCCATCGCCGAAATCGCCGAAGCGGTGGCCGGCCATGGCGTCGTCTGCCTCGATGCGGGGATAACCGGCCTCGGCAGCGCCGCGTCGGGTCCGGCACGCGAGCTGATCGCGGCGGCTCTGCAGCTCGATGGCAGCGCCGTTCGCGTCCAGGACGATATCGAACTCGGCTATCGCGTCCTGTTCGCGCCGGGCGAGGGGCACCTGATCGCCGCCGGTACAGGGTCGGTCGGCGTGCACATTACGGCAGACGACCAGGTGGTCCGCGTCGGCGGGCGCGGTCTTCTGATCGACGATGCCGGCTCGGGAACCTGGATCGCCCTGAGGGCGCTCGACCGCATCTATCGCGATATCGACACGCACGGCGCGCCGGCACAAACCGAACGGCTCGCGGCCAGCGTGTTCGAGATGATCGGGGGGGACGACTGGGATGCGGTGCGCAGTTATGTCTACGGCAACGACCGCGGCAGGATAGGCGAGCTCGCCCGGGGCGTGGCGCGGGCGGCGGAAGCTGGGGACCGCGAGGCTGCGAGCATCCTCACCGAAGCCGGCCGCGAGCTGGCGCGATTGGCCGAGGCGCTGATCGGCCGTTGTGGCGCGGCACCCGTTGCCGTCGTCGGGCGCGTGCCAAGCCTCTCGCCGATCCTGCGCGAAAGCCTGCAGGCCGCGCTCGGGGAGACGGACCTGCGCTTCGAACAGATCGACCAGGCGCTGGGCGCCGCGCGGCTGGCGCTGGCCGGCGCGCAGGCCCCCGCATTGTCCACCGGAGACCGATAATGGCTAGCAGCACCGAATACGCTTCCCCCCGCTTTCACGATGCCGATCTGTGGCCGACCCCGGACCTTGTCGATGCACTGGTCGAGGGCCAGCTCAGCGCGGTCGCAACGTTGCGCGGCGCGAGCGGAGCCGTGACCGAAGCGATCGATGCGGCAGTGGACCGGCTGAAGGCCGGTGGGCGGCTGATCTATGCCGG
>CAZNHG010000162.1:5618-7192 GCA_964572555.1 uncultured Devosiaceae bacterium
GGCATCACCCGCGCGCACATGGAGGAGGACGCCGCCAAGCTCGTGCACGCCGGCACCTCGGGCCGGATCGGGGCGCAGGATGCTGCCGAACTGTGGCCGACCTTCAACTGGCCGCTCGAACGCGTGCACATCCTCATGGCCGGGGGCGAGGAGGCCTTTATCCGCGCCATCGAACGCTCCGAGGACAACGAGGATGCAGCGCGCGAGGCAATCGGTGCGGCGGGTGCCGGACCGGAGGACGTCGTCATCGGCCTCGCCGCGAGCGGGCGCACACCCTATACGATCGCCGCACTCGATGCGGCGCGTGCAGCGGGTGCGCTGACCATTGCCATCCTGAATGACCCCGCAGGCAAGCTGGCCACCGTCAGCGATGTCGCCATCGTGCTCGACACGGGCGGCGAACTGGTTGCCGGCTCGACGCGCATGAAGGCCGGCACGGCACAGAAGGCGGCACTCAACACCCTGTCGACGGGGATCATGGTGCGGCTGGGCTACGTCTATCGTGGCCGGATGGTCGAAATGCATGCCACCAACTCCAAGCTCGACGAGCGCGCCATCGGCATCGTCGCCGACCTCGCCGGCTGCGGCCGCACCACGGCCGAGGTCGGCCTCGCCGCCGCCGAGGGGCAGATCAAGCTCGCCGTGCTGATCGCCGCGACGGGGCTCGACGCCACTGCGGCCAGGGGCCGGCTCGACGCGGCGAAAGGGCATCTGCGGACGGCGATGGAGGCCGAGGGGCAATGAGCGCCGAGAGCGACAGCGTCGCCGAGGTCGGCTGGCTGGCAGACCGCTACGAGGGGCGCGGACCGATCTACCTGCAGCTCACCGAGCGTATCCGGGCCGCCATCCAGAATGGCGAGCTCAAGGCCGACGCGCCGCTCCCCTCCGAACGCGAGATTTCCGAGACGCTGGGCGTCTCGCGCTCGACCGTGCGCAAGGCCATCGACGTGCTGGCCGCCGAAGGGCTGCTCGAGCAGCGCCACGGCTCCGGCACCTTCGTGATGCGCCGGGTCGAGCAGAAATTGCGCACCCTGCGCAGCTTCTCCGAGGAAATGCGCGCCCGCGGCTTCGAGCCGTCCTCGATCGTGTTCGAGAAGGCGGTCGTCTACCCCTCGCCCGAGGAAATCCTGGCGCTCAGCATCTCGCCCAGCGCCCGCGTCTTGAGGTTCGGGCGCATCCGGCTGGCCGACGAGATGCCCATGGCGGTCGAGCGCGTCACCATCGATCACCGCTTCGTGGGCGATGTCGAGCAGATCCAGGATTCGCTCTACGACACACTGCGCCGCCGCGGCTATGCCCCGGTGCGCGCCCTCCAGCGCATGCATGCGGCCGAAATTCCGGCGACGGACGCCAAGCTGATGAACCTGCGCGAGGGTGCGCCGGTGCTCCTGATGGAACGGCGCAGCTATCTGCCCGACGGTACGGTCGTCGAGTTCACCCGGTCGACCTATCGCGGCGATACCTACGACTTCGTTGTCGAGCTCACGATGACGGAGGAGTTCGCCGAGTAGGGAACGGGGCCGGAAAGCTACGCGGCAGGAGTCAGCAAGGGCGGCTTTACCCATCTCGCGCAC
>CAZNHG010000163.1:0-4025 GCA_964572555.1 uncultured Devosiaceae bacterium
AGCCAACTGTTGCACTTCAAACGAGACTCCACCTTCCCGCCTGCGCGGGAATGACGTGGTGGGTGAGGTGAAGGGGAGTGGTGTCCATGACCGTTTCCCGCATCGCCATCTCATCATGGGCCCTCGGGTCAGCCCGAGGGTGACGATGGGGCGTGGGGTAGCGGCAAAAGCACGAGGGGAGACGCGCGAGTATCAGAATTCGATACCCGCCTGCGCCTTCACCCCGTCCCGGAAGGGATGTTTGACCATGGTCATTTCGGTGACGAGGTCGGCCACCTCGATCAGCTCGTCCTTGGCGTTGCGGCCGGTGACGATGACGTGGGTGTCGCGAGGCTTGTTCCTGAGCACCTCGACCACCTCGTCGATGTCGAGATAGTCGTAGCGCAGGCAGATGTTGAGTTCGTCGAGGAGCACCATGTTGTGGGTTTCGTCGGCGATCATCTGTTTGGCCGCTTCCCAGGCCGCGCGGGCGGCGGCGATGTCGCGCTGGCGGTCCGCCGTTTCCCAGGTAAAGCCCTCGCCCATCGCCTTGATGCTTACCTGGTCGGGGAATTTCTCCAGGATATCGCGCTCGCCCGTGCCCCACTTGCCTTTGACGAACTGGACGATGGCGATGTTGAAGCCGTGCCCGAGGGCGCGAAAGACCATGCCGAAAGCGGCGGTGGATTTTCCCTTGCCCTTGCCGGTGTGCACGATGACGAGCCCGCGCTCCTCGGTCTTGGTCGCCAGGATCTTGTCGCGCGCTTCCTTCTTCTTGCGCATCTTTTCCGCGTGGTAGGCGTTGCGCTCGTCCTCGGTCATCAGGTCGGTTTTCTTGGGCATTTCTCGTTCCTGTTCTCACCTGTTGATGCCAGTTTCCGGTGACCTGCGACGGGTCAGCCGGCGCTCGCGTCGCCATCCAGTTCAGCGTAGACGGAATTTGACTTCGGCGTCCACAAGCCGCGCTCGAGCGCCTCGCGGAACTTCGCGAGAAGTTCGTCATAGCCATACGGATTGTTGGCGCGGATGAAGTCCCGCACGTCCTCGTCCTCGATGAAGGCGGAGAAGGCGAGGTCGAAGTGGTGCGTCTTGACGGCGCCCGTGGTGGCGGCGAAGGCGAACATGTAGTCGACCGTGGCGATGATCTCGAAGGCCCCCTTGTAGCCGTGGCGCCTGACGCCGGCGATCCATTTGGGGTTCACCACGCGCGAGCGCATGACCCGGGAGATTTCCTCCTCGAGCGTACGGGCGACGGGGCGTTCGGGGCGTGAGTGGTCGTTGTGGTAGGCGGCGGGCTTGCTGCCGGTCAACACCTCGGCCGTCGCCGAGAGGCCGCCCTCGAACTGGTAGTAGTCGTCGCTGTCCAGAAGATCGTGTTCGCGGTTGTCCTGGTTGTGGATCACCGCGTCGATGGCCGAAAGGCGGGCCTTGAAGCGGTCGTGCTCGGGCTTGCCCTCTGTGTGGGCGCCATAGGCGTATTGGCCCCATTCGAGGAAGGCGCGGGCGAGGTCGGTGTTATCCTGCCATTTGCCGGAATCCATGAGGCCCTGCAGGCCCGCGCCATAAGCCCCCGGCTTGGAGCCGAAGACGCGGTGGCCGGCGGCGAGGGCAGCGGACTCCTCGGTCTCGCCGTTTTTCATCAGGGCCAGTGCGTCCGCGCGCATGCGGGCGGCGATGGGGTTCTGGTCCCCGGGCTCGTCGAGCGCGCCGATGGCCCGGACCGCCTTGTCGAACAGGGCGATCTGGTTGGGGAAGGCGTCGCGGAAGAAGCCGGAGATGCGCAGGGTGACATCGACGCGCGGGCGGCCGAGCTTGGCGAGGGGCACGATCTCGTAGCCCGAGACGCGCAGCGAGCTGGCGTCCCATGACGGTTTGGCGCCGATCAGGGCGAGCGCCTGGGCGATGTCGTCGCCGCCGGTGCGCATGTTGGCGGTGCCCCAGACGGAAAGGGCGACCGAGGTGAGATAGGCTCCCTCGTCCTGGAAGTGGCGCTGGAGGAGGTTTTCCGCCGATTTCCGCCCCAGCTCCCAGGCGGTGGGGGTGGGAACGGCGCGGTTGTCGACGGAGTAGAAATTGCGGCCCGTGGGCAGCACGTCGAGTCGGCCGCGCGACGGGGCGCCGGACGCGCCCGGGGCGACGAATTTTCCGTCAAGCCCGGCTATAAGGTTGCGGATTTCGTTGGGACCGGAGGCGGCGAGGCGGGGGCGGATGGTGTTCTCGACGGTTTCGAGAACAGCGTTGGTCGCCGTCCAATCGTCGGGCGGCGGCGTGCCGGTGACGAGGGCGGATGCGATGGATTCGAGCCATTCGACCACGTCGCCGAGGGTGCGCATGGTTGCGGGCGGCTCGGCACCCTCGATGACGGGCAGGTCGGCGGCGGACGGGCCGGTCCATCGCGTGCCGAGATCGGCGGTGAGCGGGTCGACGCCGAGGCGGAGATCGTCGGCGAGGGCGCGAATGAGCGAGGCCTCGCCGGGCTCGGATTCGCCGCGCGGGACCCGCGCGAGGGCGACGATCAGGTCGCGTTCGAGTTCGTCTTCCGGCGACTGGCCGAAGATGTGCAGGCCGTCGCGGATCTGGGCTTCCTTGAGATCGCACAGGAAGGTGTCGATCCTGTTCAGCGCCTCCGCGTCGTCCTCCGGCAGGCCGATATCGCGGTCGAGCCCGGTATCGCGGGTGAAATCGATGATGCGCTTTTGCAGATCGTCGAGCCGGCGCCGGTCCATGCCCGAGGCGGCGAAGTATTCGTCCAGAAGCGCTTCGAGGTCCTTGAGGGGGCCGTAGGTTTCCGCGCGGGTGAGCGGGGGGACCAGGTGGTCCAGGATCACCGCGCCGGTACGGCGCTTGGCCTGGGTGCCCTCGCCCGGGTCGTTGACGATGAAGGGGTAAAGGTGCGGGAGCGTTCCCCATAGCGCCAGCGGATAGCTCGCTGTGTCCAACGCGGTCGCCTTGCCCGGCAGCCATTCGAGATTACCGTGCTTGCCGTTGTGAATGAGGGCGTGGGCGCCGAACTCCGCGCGCAGCCAGAGATAGGCGGCGCAATAGGCGTGCGGGGGCACGAGATCGGGGTCGTGATAGCTCGCCTCTTCGTCGAGGTCGTAGCCGCGCGAAGGCTGGAGCATCACCGCAATGTTGCCGAAACGAACGACCGGCAGGTGGAAACCGTCGGGGCGGAAGAACGGGTCGTTTTCGGGGGCGCCCCAGCGGTCGGTGACCTCGTGGCGGATCTTGTCCGGGAGGGTCGCGAAGAAAGCGTTGTAGGTTTCGAGCGGGAGGACGGCGGGGCTGGCGCCGCGCCCGGGGGCGGCGTTGGTGGGGCCGGACTGGAGTTGGGCTATGAGGGCGTTGCCGTTGGGGGGGAGAGTTGTTGCGCTCCCCTCTGACTCGATAGCGCTATTCAAGGACTCCAGATGGTACCCCGCTCCTTCCAGAGCCTTCAAAATCTCCACCGTCGATTGCGGAGCATCGTAGCCGACGCCGTTGGCGAGGCGGCCGTCGCGGATGGGGTAGTTGGCGAGGACGATGCCGATTTTGCGGTCGGGGCGCGGGGTGTGGCGGAGGCGCGTCCAGTTGCGGGCGAGGGTGACGGCATGGGCGATGCCGTCGGCGTCGGGGGCGTAGGTGGCTAGGGGGCACTCGGTGGCGTCGTGCCAGATGGCGTCCTCCTTGTGCCCGACAAGCAGGGTGCCGATGCGGCCGTCGAGTTCGGGCAGGACGATCTGCATGGCGAGATCCTTGGCGCCGAGGCCTTGCGGGTCGTCCTGCCAGAGTCGTTCCGACCGGCCGGTCTGGACGAGTTGGAGGATCGGCGCGTCGGTGCCGGCGAAGGGATTGCGCTTGTCCTCGATGCCGTCGAGGCCGAGGGCGAAGCCGGTGAGGTTAAGGATGGTCTCGGGCGGGAACTGCTCGAACACACCGCGCGCGAAGCGGATGCAGGCACTTTCCTTGAGCGAGGAGATGACGAGCGGCACCGGGTGGAGGCCGGCGCGGGTGAGGGTTTTCACCAGGCGGTTGAGAGTCGCGGTGCCGGCGCCTTCGAGGGCGGC
>CAZNHG010000163.1:4125-7129 GCA_964572555.1 uncultured Devosiaceae bacterium
CCCGGCAGGAGAGCGAGCCGGAACGCCCCCGTGCGGGCGAGGGCGCACAGTTCGTCGACGCCATAGGGCCAGTAGGCCGGACCGCCCAGCAGGCGTACCACCACGCAGCCGGCGTGGCGCACCGTGTTCTCGAGCCACAGGTCGACGGACATGTTGTGCGCCAGGCGCAGCACGTTGGCGAGGCGCACGTCCCCTGCCCCGGCGCGATCCACGGCGCCGGCCATGGCCGCGAGTTCGCTGTCGGCGGCGGAGGCGAAGACGATTCTGCCCGGACTCTGGCCCAGATCGATCGCCTCGCCGTCCTGCTGGAGCGCGCCGGCCTGTGCGGCGAGAAGGTGCATCAGGTTTCGCCTTTCGAACTCATGGGGATCGCGGTTGCGACAAGCGCCAGGGCACCGCAGACGGCGATGGCGGCATAGATGGGCCGCGGCGGAAACTCGAGGCCGAGCACGAAGACCGCGCCGCTGACACCGACAACGGCGGCAACCGCGCCAACGACGGCCGCAAGGCCGGTACGCGGCCAGATGCCCGAAGGCCGCGGCAGCATACGCCACACGGTGGCGGCGAGGAGCGCGGGCAGCGCGCCGATCGGCCAGCCGAGGAAGACGATCAGGGCCGCCAGGGGCAGGAAATCGGCGAAACCGTCAACCGGCGGATCGGTCACGAGGATGGCCGCGATGTAGCCGAGAAGCCCGACGAAGGGGCCGACCAGGACAATCAGCGCGAACCGCCTGCCGGAGATGCCGGAGTGTCGAGCGGTGCCGCTCATCAGCCGGTCCTCCCCTACTCCGCCGGTTCCGTGGCCGCCTGCAGGCTCACGGTGATGCCCTGACGGTCGAGCGGGGACTCGCCGATGACGACAAGTGACGTTTCGCGGGTCTCTTCGGCCGCCCAGGGGCGGTCGAACCACACCTGGACACGCGGACCGACCGCCTGGACGGCGAGGCGCGCCGCAGCACCCTCGATGGCGGCGAACCCCTTGAGGCGCAACACGTTGTAAGACCGGATGGTCTGCTCGATCCGCGCGATCAGCGCATCCCGGCTCGCCTCGGCGGGCAGGCGCAGGGAGAACGAGTCGAAGTCGTCGTGTTCGTGCGGCTCGCCGTCATGCTCGAGCTCGTGATGGCTGTCGCGGCCCTCCAGATTGTCCTCGGATGCCAGATCGAGCCCCAACAGGGCGGTGACGTCCACCGCACCTTCCCGCGCATGGATGAGCTTGGTGCCTTCGCGCATGTGGGTGCGCAGTTCGGCATCGACGCGCGCGAGGCCCTCGTCATCAACGAGATCGGTCTTGTTGAGGACGACGAGGTCGGCGCAGACCATCTGGTCCTCGAACAGCTCGCCCAGCGGGGTTTCGTGGTCCAGCATCGAGTCGGCCCGGCGCAGCGTGTCGACCGCCGCTTCGTTGGCGGCGAAACGGCCCTCGCCGAGGGCGGCGGCGTCGGCGAGCGTGATGATGCCATCGATGGTAACCTCGGCCTTGATCTCGGGCCAGTTGAAGGCGCGGACAAGCGGCTGCGGCAGGGCGAGACCGGACGTCTCGATAATGATGTGGTCGGGCTTGTTCTCGCGGGCGAGCAGCGCCTTCATCGTGGGGACGAAATCGTCGGCCACGGTGCAGCAGATGCAGCCATTGGCCAGTTCGATCATGTCCTCCTCGGAGCAGCTTTCCGCCCCGCAGCCCTTGAGGACCTCGCCGTCGACCCCGACGTCACCAAACTCGTTGACGATAAGCGCGATGCGCTTGCCCCTGGCGTTGGACAGAACGTGCCTGATGAGCGTGGTCTTGCCCGAGCCAAGGAAGCCCGTGACGATGGTTGCGGGTATCTTGCCGGTCATGATGCGGCTCCCTGTTCGAAGCGCTGGTTGAACCAGCCGAAAAGTGTGCCGGCGGCCAGCCAGTAGACCATGGAGGCGGTCAGGGCCGAGGCCGCAAAGGCGGTGGCGAGGTGGGCGGGCACGTCGGAGTGCCCCCCGGGCGCCGCCGGTGCGCCGACGATGTGCGGCAGCAGCGCCAGAACGATGGCACCGGCCACCGCGAGCGGGGTGCGCAGGCGCGCGGCGACGAGGATTGCCACGCCGGTCGCGAGCGCGGTGCCCCACCACCAGATCTGGCGCACGCCGAGATCGGCGGCGGGCATGCCGGGCAGTTCGGGCGGCAAGCCGAAAGCCGGGGCGAGGGAGAAGGCGAGGAAACCGCCAAGCCCCCAGATGACCCCGTTAGTGGCGGTGACGGGAATGCCGCTCAGCACCGATACCGCGCCGATTATGAGCGCGAAACCCATGCCGGAGAGCGTTGTCGCGAGAACGGTATAGGCGGCTCGCTCGACCCCCTCCGCCGGGGCCCAGGGCTCGCTTTGCGCGGTCACGGCCGCGTCTTCCACATGGGCATGGGTTTCGCCCGATTCGTGGGTATGCGGCTCGGCTTCGGCGCCGTGGCTGTGGCCGCCGGTTTCATAGGTTTCCGCCTGTAGAATCAGGGGGACGACGCGCCATTGCTGGACAAGGGCGAGCGCGAGCCCTGCCACGGCGCCGGCCAGCACCGCGGCGAAAAATATCCGCCGGAACATTTCCATTGATCAAATCTCCCATCGGGCTGCCCGGGCAGCCGCAAATGCGTTCAGGCACAGCACATTCGTGCCCGGCCGCGGCCGGGTGCATGGCACGCCCGTCGCGTTGTTCGGGTTAGTCTTTGTTTTGTCGCGCGTCCGAACCGAAAAAGTGGCAACCACTTTTTCTGGACACGCTCTAGTGGCAGGGGAAGCCGATGGCGTGCCGCGCGTCGTGGGCGCCATTGTGAACGGCCGCGTTGTGCGCGAACCCGACGCCGGAAATGAGCGTGAGCCCGAGAAAGAGCGCGAGCCCGCCGGCCACGAGCCGCTGGGAGATGGAAAGAGAATCAGTCGTTGTGTAAGCGTTCATTGTGCCAACACCCTCCGTGTGCACCTGATCTGATATGAACGGGGCGAGAGAGCCCCTCGAATCGACTGGCAGGTCTCCTGGC
>CAZNHG010000164.1:0-7069 GCA_964572555.1 uncultured Devosiaceae bacterium
GTGAGATCAGACATTGGCTTGGCTCTCGATTTTTGCGGCGTCAGCCCTTGATCGCGCCCGAGGTCATGCCCGCGACAATCTGGCGATTGAAGAACAGGAACACGATCAGCGGCGGAATGGTGACCAGCAGGATGTTCATGAACAGCAGGTTGTAGGAAGTGCTGTACTGGCTCTGGAAATTGTACAGCGTGAGTTGCACCGTCACGTTGTCATTGCCCGGCAGGTAGTAGAGCGGATTCACGAAGTCGTTGAACACGGCCACCGACTGCACCACGATATTGGTCACCGTCACCGGCCAGAGCATGGGCAGGACGACGCGGAAGAACACATCCAGCGGGCGGGCGCCGTCGATGATCGCCGCTTCGTCGAGTTCGCGCGGAATCGTGGCGACGAAGGCCCGGTAGAGGATGATCGAGAACGACAGGCGATACGCCACTTCGATCAGCACCATGCCGTGCAGGGTGGCGAACAGCCCCAGTTCCTGAAGAAGCCAGATGGTCGGCACCACCGCCGGCGGCATCATCAGCCCCGCCAAAACCAGGAAGTCGACCAGCCCGTTCCACTTGGCGTCCCGCCGCTGGCGCACGAACCCGACCATGGCCGCCAGTATGACGATCAGCGTCACGCTGCCGACCGTAAGAATGATCGAATTCATGTACGCGGTGAGCAGCATGAAGTCGCGGGCGGTGATGACGGTCCAGAAATTCTCCCAGATCGGCAAGGTGGTGGGCCACGAAAAGTCGAGCCGGGCCGCATCCGCGCGGTTCTTGATCGCCGTCATGATGATGAACGCGAAGGGCACCAGGAAGACGACACCGGAGACGAGAATGGCCAGAAGGCTCAGGCCATAATGGCGAAGGCGTTTCATCATTGATGCCCCTCCTTGCGGTTCAGGAAGGCGTAGAGCGGCAGTGCCAGCGCGGCGATCATGATGAACAGAATGACGTTCCCCGCCGTCGAGAGGCCGTAAAAGCCCGCCTGGTACTGCTTGTAGACGACCGAGGCGAGCACGTCGGAGGCGAAGCCCGGGCCGCCGCGTGTCATGGTCCAGACCAGTTCGAAATTCCTCAGCCCGTCAATGAAGCTGAGAATGATGACCGTAACCATGGCCGGCCGGCACAGCGGCAGGGTGATGTAGCGGAAGCGCTCGAACGAGGTTGCCCCGTCGATCCGCGCGGCTTCGTAGTAGTCGCGCGGAATCGAGACGATGCCGGCGATGAAGATGACGGTCGCGAGCCCGACGCCACGCCAGACCTCGACGAGCGCGACCGAATAGATCGCAAGAGCCGGATTGGTCAGCCACCCTGGCCCCTCGACTCCCAGCGCCTCGAGCATGGTGTTGATGATACCGTCGGTAGGATGCATCATCGCGGTGAAGGCGATACCGACCCCGACCGTACTCACCAGGACCGGAAAGAACACCACCGAGCGCAGATAGCCGCGCCAGATGACGTCGGACGTCAGAAGGACCCCGAACAGCAGGCCGAGAATGACCTTCAGCGAGCAGGTCACCACCGCGAATATCACGGTGTTGATCGCGCCCTGGAAAAGGAACGGCTCCTCGAAGAACTGGACGAAATTGTCGAGCCCGATGAAAGTCGAGTTGAACAGCGTCCAGCGCGTCAGGCTGAAATAGAGAGACGAGAACGTGGGAAGAAGAAACAGCACGCCGTAGATGACGGCCGCCGGCAGGTAGAACCAGGTCGGATACGGATTGGTGCGGCGCCGACGCTTCACAGGTGTGGTGTCGGCGGTTTGGGCGATCGACGTCGCGGCGGTCACTGTGCTCCTCCCGCTTGCATCTTACAGGATGGCGGCCCCGCATGCACCGGGGCCGCCCAAGGCCGATAAGGGAGGCTTACCAGCCCTCGAGACCAAGCTGCTGAGCCTGGCGCTCGACGTCCTTGTCATAGAGCTCGGCCGCTTCCTGCGGCGAACGAATACCCGAGCCGACCTCGACGGTGAGCTGCTCGAGCTGCGGACCCTTCACGGGCGAGACGAACTCGAGCGCCGGGGCATTGTTGCCGCCCTCGCCGAAGTACGGCAGCAGGTCTTCGACAACCGGCGGCACATCGCTGGGCAGCTCACATCCCTGCACCAGGAACGGGCCGTTGATGGTGACCGCTTCGGCCTGGGCCTGGCACCCTTCCGGGCTCGCCACGAACGACATGAAGTCGAGTGCCGCTTCACGCTTTGCGCCGGTCGTTGTCTGCGGCACGTAGTAGGTCGTCGGCATCCAGACCGTCAGGCCGTTCGTATCCGCCGACTCGCCGGGCTGGGCGAAGAACCCGATCTTGTCGATCTGGTCGGGATAGGTATCCGAGATCGCCGGGATCGCGAAGGTGAGCATGGGATAGTGTGCGCCCTCGCCCTCGACCAGCATGCGCAGGCCATCGGCGTAAGTCGCTGCGCCGTAGTCCTCGTTCATGTAGCCGGCGTCATGAATAGCCTTGAGCCGCTCGAAACCGCGCAGGGCAGCCGGCGTGGTGGCGAACTTCGCCTCGTTGGCGGTGTACTTCTCAGCGAAGCCCGGCACTTCGGCCTGCAGGTTGTAGTAGTCGGCCAGAAGCAACAACTGAGACGTCCACGTCTCGCCATAGGTCTGGATGACGGGCGCATAGCCGGCCTCGTCGATCTTTTCGTTGTTCGCCATGAACTCCTCCCAGGTCATGGGAACCTCGAGATCGAGCTCTTCGTAGATCTCGCGATTGTAGAAGATGCCGCCAGCGTCGGCCGCGCTCATCGGTACACCGAAAACGCCGTCGCCAACCGTGACCACTTGCTTGAACGAGTCCTCGATGCGGTCCATGAACGGCTGATCGCTCAGGTCCACAAGGGTCTGGGTCGGGTTGAGCGCCTGGAGCAAGGAACCGGAGTTGTAGGCGAAAACGTCCGACATCTGCTGGGTTGCGAGCCGGGTCTTGACGATGTTGTCACCCTCGCTTCCGCCGGGACGGGTCTCGAGTTCGAAGGTCACATTGGGGTTCTGCTCGGCATACGCCTCTGTCAACGCTTCGGCGATAGCGGTCGCGTTGGCGTTGTTGGACGTGAGCATCGTCAGCTCAACCTGTTCCTGGGCGTGGGCGACGCCAACGGCGCTCCCCGCCAGGACGGCGACCGAGCCGCCGAGTAGTGCGAGCCTTTTCAGATGGGTCATGCTTCTCCTCCCTAAATGGCCCGGCGCACCATTGCTCCGAGCACGTTCCAAGTCATTGCCGGCCTACGGGGTGCGGTTCGTTGACGCGGCAAATTTCGGAAGTCCCGGACGCAGCGGCGCGAGCGTGAAGGTAATCACGTGCCTGCCCGCTGCGAGCGGAACCGATTGTGCGCTCTTAACGGCGTTTCCGTCCAGAACAGCATCGGTGTAGCCATCCCCGAGCCTGAGCGTGCCGGTGGCGTTTTCGGGCACCGTGACATCGTAGGTCACCGTGTCGCCCTCGACGCGCCAGTGCGCGCTCACCTCACCCGCCGCACTCTCGTGGCTGGCCGTGACGGGGCCGAGTTCGGGCAGGATGGTCGGCTCGAAGATGACGTGCTTGAAACCGGGCTGCTCGGGATCGGGCCGGAAACCGGCGACTCCCTCGAACAACCACTGGCACACCGCGCCATAGGCGTAGTGGTTGTACGAGTTCATCTGCGGGTTGAAGACGGTTCCATCGGCCTGGATGGCGTCCCAGCGCTCCCAGATCGTGGTGGCGCCGTTCTTCACCTGGTAGAGCCAGCCCGGCACTTCCTCCTGCAGGAAGACCTGCTGCGCCAGCCCGGTCTCGCCGAGCTTGAGGAGTGCGGGCAGAAGCGCCGGTGTGCCGATGAACCCGGTTCCGATCCGCCCCTCGCAGCGTGCAATGGCCTTGCGGAAGTGCTCTCGCGCGGCCTCGCGTTTCTCCTCGGGCACGAGGTCGTGCAGGATCGCCAGCGCGTACGAGGTCTGGTCGTCATAGGCCAGGCGCCCCGAGGGGGTGATGAATTCCTCGGCGAACGCCGCCTTCACGGCCCGCGCCTTTTCCTCCATGCCCTCTGCGATCTCGATTTCGTCGAGCTTGCGGGCGATGCGCGCAACCAGCGTCGCGGCGATATAGAGGTAGATCGTGGCGGCTGCTTCGTCGCCCATTGTCGGCAATGGCTTGGCGCTCGGCCCCTTGGGCTGCAGCCAGTCGCCAAAGCTGAAACCGCGCTGGCCCCACTGGCGTGGCGGCGAGACGATGGGGCTGTCACTGATCGACCAGACGAACTCGACCCATTTCACCATGGCCGGAAACGCCTCTTCGAGTACGTCGGCATCGCCATAGTGCAAATAGAGCGTCCAGGGCACGATCTCGATGGCGTCCCCCCAGCCCGTGCTGCCGAAGAAGCCGGGGAACTTGTCGGGGTGCAGGCGCGTTGGATCCGGCACGACGTGGGGGATGGCGCCGTCCTGGCGCTGATCGACCATCACGTCGCGGATCCATTTGCGCAGGAAGTCGTGGCTGTCGTGTAGGTAGCAGGCCGTTCCGGCGAACACCTGCGCGTCGCCAGTCCAACCAAGCCGCTCGTCGCGCTGCGGACAATCGGTCGGCACCTCGATAAAATTGGCACGCTGCGACCAGACCGTGTTCTCAACCAGCCGGTTGACCAGCTCATGTCCGCATTCGAAGCGCGCCTTGCGCGGATAGACCGAGCTGATCGGCACGGACTCGATATCGGTGATCTCCGCCCTGCCCTCGATCGTGACGCGGGCATAGCGGAAGCCCTGGAATGTGAAGTGCGGGCGAAAGCGCTCCTCGCCCTCCCCTTTCAGCGTGTATTCGAGCCGCGCGTCGGCGGTGCGATAGTTGGTGTTCTCGAACTGGCGGTCGCCATCGACGATCTCGGCGTGCTCGACAATAACCCTGGCACCGCGCTCGCCCTTGACGGTGAACGCGACATAGCCGCCGGAATTCTGGCCGAAATCGTAGATCGTCCGGCCCGTCTCGTCGGCCCAGGACTCGACGAGCGGCAGCGCCTCGAGTTCGCGCACCGGTTGGCATTCATGAGGCAGCAGCCGGCCCGTATCGAAACTGATAGCCGCTACGCCGTGGCTATCTTCCAGCTCTTCGGCGCGGGCGTCGTAGATTTCGCCGAAATAGATGCCGGAGCGACGGATCGGCAGCAGCCCGCTCGTCCAGCTCTCGTCGGTCTTGAGAAGCAGCTCGGCGTCCGCGCCCGGCGCTGCGTGCAATTCGGCGATGGCGGCGATCTGGTCGCCCCAGCAATTGTAGATGGCGTGCTCGCCCCACATGATCTGCGAGCGGTACCAGCCGTCGGCCAGCCAGATCTCGATGGTGTTCTCGCCCGCGGTCAGCAGCGTGCCCACTTCGTAGGTCTGATAAGCAAGCCGCTTGTCGTAGTTCGTCCAGCCGGGGGTCAGAAGATCGTCGCCCACGCGCCGGCCGTTGATGAAGCAGCGATAGAGCCCCAGTGCGCTGATGCGCAGAACTTCACCGCCGCCGGCCGTGTCGAGGGTGAAGGACTTGCGGACGAAGGAAGCCGGCTTTTCCACGCCCTGATCGCTCAGGGGGCGTACCATCTGCGCAACCCATTCGTGACGCGTTTGTTGCGCGTCGTGTTCGCTTTTCAGCGCGTAATCCACTGCTGTCCTCCCAAAACCGTTGCGTGCGCTGCCCCGCTCCGTCCTCGAGGCCGCCGCTTGTGTACCGTTCTACATATATCGTTCTACAAATTGTCCGGCTTGGCAATAGATTTTTTTCAGATCGCGTGTCATAAGCTGACAGCCCCTGAATCAGGCGGTCACGGAGTGGAAAGCCCAGTCGATGTCGGAGCTTGAGAACAAGCCGCGCAAAGAGCGCCCGGAGAAGGCCGAGAACCGTCCCTCGCGCGTCACGATTCGGACCGTGGCAGCGGATGCGGGTGTGTCGGTTTCGGCGGTTTCGAAGGTGCTGCGCGACGCCTATGGCGTCAGCGACAATCTGCGTGCACGCGTCGAGGCTTCCATAGACAAGCTGGGGTATCGCCCAAACGCCTCGGCGCGCGGTATGCGGGGGCGCAGCTACACGCTCGGCGTGCTGTTGTCGGATATCCGCAACCCGTTCTTTTCCGAAATCATGGCCGGCCTCAACGACGCCCTGGCGGAGACGCATTACCAGCCGCTCCTGGGCGTTTCGAACTCGGCCGTCGGCGTCGAGCAGGCGCTGATCGACGCGATGATCGACCGGCAGATGGACGGGCTCATCTTCGTCGCCCCCCGCATGGCCGCCACCGACATCGACGCGGTCGCACAGCGCATCCCCACGGTGATGATCGGCTACCACCGCCCCAACGCGGCGCATTTCGACACCGTCAACAACGACGACACCAGGGGCGCCGAACAGGTCATCGACTACCTCGTCGCCCAGGGGCGCCAGCGCATCACGCTGATCAGCCTCGATCTGCAGCCCGAGGAGGACAAGGCGGTCCCGCTCTACCGAGAGCGCGGCTATATCAGGGCCATGGCCCGGCACGGGCTCGAGGACAAGGCGCAGATCGTTTTCGCCGAGCACAGCCCCAAGGCCCGCGAGGTCGCCCGCCAGATCCTGAGGTCCGACGACAGGCCCGATGCCGTCATGTGCTGGACCGATGCGTGCGCCTTCGAGACGATCAGTGCCGCCCTCGAACTCGGGCTCCGGGTTCCCGAGGACGTCGCGGTCGTGGGGTACGACAATTCTCCCCCGTGCGATCTGGCCCAGAACAGCCTGACCAGCGTCGACCAGTCCGGCCCCCGACTCGGCCGCGAGGCGGCGCGCATGCTCATGGAGCGCATCGAGGGCCGCAAGGCGGCCGAGCATTTCGTGCTCGACCCCCGGCTCATCGAACGCGGCAGTACGCGGGCACGCTGACGCCCCTCTCCTTGAAACTCCGGCAGGCCGGTTGCGTTGCTACGTGTGATCCCCGTGACGGCGCGCATCACGACGTTTTCAAGCACCGTGATCGGACACTGCACTGCAAACGCCGTTGTTCGGGTGCACATTGGGCCCAACGATTCAATGCAAGGAGGAATCCCATGCAACGCCGTAACCTGCTGCTTGGCGGAACCGCTCTTGCCGCGCTGGCGGCC
>CAZNHG010000165.1:0-7052 GCA_964572555.1 uncultured Devosiaceae bacterium
TGTTGGAGTCGGCATCCAGGTCGGCGGCCTCGATGCTCGACAGGCCGAGATTGGCAGAGTTCACCGTTTCGCCGTCCTCGGTCTGGATGTCGATGGTCGAGGTGCCGGTCTCGTTGAAGGTAATCTTCAAATTGTCGCCGCGCAGCAGGTTGACGCCGTTGTAGGAAGCGTCGTCCGACAGCTTGTCGAGCTGGTCCTTGAGCTCGTTGAACTGGTCGGCCAGGCCGGCGCGGACCGAGTTGCCAGCAATGGTGGCGGCGTCGGTCGACGTCCCATCGATCGCGCCCGCGGAGGTCACGCCATCGACGTCGAGCACCTGGGTGGACTGGTTCTCGATGCGGAGCTGGCCGTCATCGTTGGATGCCCGAATCTTGCCTTCGAGACCGGTGTTGTTGTTGATTTCGGAGACCAGCTCGTCGACGGTCTTTGCCGTCAGCGTGTCGGTGCCGGAACCATCGGAAATGCCGGTCGTGCCGCCCGTCAACGTTTCGGTGTAGGAGCTGATGGTGACGTCAGCCTCGCTTTCGTCGGCCGAGGCGCCGGTGATGACGATCTCGCCGCCGTCCACCGAAGCGGTGGCATCAATGCTGGCTGCATCCAGCTTGCTGTTCAAAGCCGTTGCGAAGTCGTCGGCGGTTACCGCGCCGGGCGTGCCGAAGTCGCTGGCATCGAGATTGATCGTCTGAGCCGTACCTCCGTTTACCGAAATGTCGAACGAAATCGCATCCGTCCCGCCGGATATGTCGAAGTCGGTGAAACCGGAACCGGTGACAGCCGACGTGGCCGCGGCCAAGTCCACTGCCACTGCCGTTTCCCCAACCGCGCCGCCGGAGAACGAAATCTGATCACCCGCGACCACATTGGAGTCTGCGGTGTAGGATTCGGTCTGGAACGACTTGTCCTGGCGTGCCTGGCGCAGGGTCGACTGCATGGACTCGAGCGTCTTGGTGATCGCCTGCAGGCCATTGTCGGCGGCTTCGAGCGTCTTCACGCCGTTGGCCATGGCGTCCAGCAGCGACGACATGTCGTTGGCGCGCGACCGCAGAGACTCCGAGGTGAAAAAGTTGGATGGGTTGTCGAGGGCGGAATTGACCTCCTTGCCGGTCGCCAGACGATTCTGGGTCTGGGACATGAGATCAGACGTGTTCTGCAACGAGAGCAGATTTTGACGCACGCCCGCCGAGAGAGTGATGTCGGCCATTTGAAAGAACTCCTATTCTGGGTCCGCAATACACGCACCTCTTCCTGAGGCTCGCTGGGACTATGCGTGGCAGGCTTTGAGGAAAAGTTAATAAATCACGGCAAACACGATGAATGCGCGGAAGGGGCTGGCCTCCGTAAAGCCCCGTATGCCGGGAATCGTGGCTGGAAGCCCTAGAATATCAACGCGTTAGGCGGGGTTAACGCGGTGTCCCCCGACGAAACGGCGCAGCCGCTTTCGTGCCGTTTACACCACTTCGTCCCTCGGCTCCGCCGCAAGCCGTCGGGAAAGCGTGGTCGCCCCTGTCTCGAACCGAACAAGTGGTATCCGCTTGTCCTGAAAACGCTCTAGACGCGCTTGCTGGTCGTGGAGTGGGCCGGTGGCCGGTCCTGTGGCGAGCGGCGTGCCGGCGCCGTTGTGTCCGCCGGGTGCGTCTGGCTCTGCTCTAGCGAGGCGAGGACGGAGGTCTCGAACAGGGTCTTGGGTTGCACGCCCGACTCCCCCGGCATGCCAGCACCCGCGTGCACCTCGGCGCCGCGGGTTCTGGACTGGCGCTGGTTGGTCTTGGCGCCTTCTTCCTGCCTGTCGCCGGTGGCGCCGCCGGGTTCGATCGGCTTGGGCGCGCGTTTGGGCTCCGCCACCGGCCGATTCGAATAGGCTATCCCGACGCCGATCATCTCCGGCGCGATCCGTGCGTTCATCGTCCAGCGTCCTTGTTCGGGTACACTTGGCCAATGGCAGTGTCGCCGGAGGAGTTGGAGGCCGGGTTATCGGGGCAGGGGCGATTTGAATAAAATGGCGAGTGTTTTCGGGGGGAGTGCGTTTCCTCACATTGGCAGGGCTGTCGTATGTGAGTTGGCTTGAAGCGGAAAGAGGTCGCCGCAGGTTCCCCCCTCCCGGACTTGATCGGGGAGGGGGGGCGGATCGAGTGGCGGTGACGTGTTTGGGGCGAACGCTTTCACAGCGTCCGGCTTGGCGAATTCCCCCTTGTCTGACATTACAACCGGGCAGCGGCACAGGCCGCTGCCCGTCTGGGAGCGATCAGGCGGCCAGTGCCTCGGCGTCGCTGCCGGCCGGCAGGCGGAGCGGACTGTCCGGGTCGGTGACGGCGCGCCAGATGGCTTGAACGACGTCCTCGGGGCGCGTCGGCTCCTTGGCGGCATTCTCCGTGAGAGCGCTCATCACTTCCTCCACGAGGGGGGTGTAAGCCTCCGGCGCGTCGTGCGCCTCGGCCATGAGGGCCATCGCGTTGTGCCCAAAGCGTGTTGCCGGTGCCTGTCCGGGCAGGACCAGGCGTGTACGGATGCCCAGCGGTTCGAGTTCGAGCGCCAGGCATTCGGTATACGCGTTCACCGCCGCCTTGCTGGCGGTGTAGACCGGCAGCAACGGGAGCGGCTCGAGCGTCACGCTCGACGAGACGTTGACAATGACACCCCTCCCCTTTGCACGCATCTGCGGCAGGACGGCGCGGATCATTTCAAAAGTCCCGAATGTATTGGTCTTGAAGAGCGTGCCGACGGCCTCCTCGGAGGTGCCTTCAAAAGGGCCCAGCCAGCCGATACCAGCGTTGTTGACCAGTGCGTCGACCGGACCCGCAGCCTCCACGGCGCGGGCGATACTTTCGCGGTCGGTCACATCGAGGGGAAGCAGACGCAGCCGGTCCGAGGGAGGCAGCAAAGCCTCGTCCGGTTTGCGCATCGTCGCGACGACGGACCACCCCTGCTCAAGAAAATGGCGTGCGGCGTCAAGGCCGAAACCCGAGGAACATCCCGTGATCATCACTGTGTTCATGACAAAGTCTCCTTTCAATGGATGCTCCTCATATCGACAGGAACGACCAGATAATCTATCATTTAAAGTCCCTGTTTCTTTACCGATAGTCCGAAGTGACCGATCCGCTTTCAGAAGTGATATCCCTTTTGCGCCCGCGGGCGCCCTATTCGAAGCTCGCCCATGCGTCCGGACCCTTTCGGGTGCGCCGCGAAAACGTGAACGAGGTCTTCTACTGCATGCTCCTTTCCGGAAGAGCTTGCCTGGAGGTGGACGGAAAGGAACCATTGGAGTTGAGCGCCGGGGATTTCGTCCTCATCCCGGCGGTAACCGCGTTCACGCTCTCCAGCCTCGATCCGCCACCGCCGCCCGGACTCCGCAGCCGCCCTGTCGCGTGCGAGGATGGCATCTTCCGGCTCGGTCCGTCGGAGGGGCCGGCCCAGGTGCAGCAACTTGTGGGGCATTGCAGTTTCGCCAGCCCGGATGCCGCGCTTTTGGTGTCACTTCTGCCCGACATGGTCGTGGTGCGCGACGAGGATCGACTGGCCGTGCTGGCCTCCCTGGTACGGGACGAGGCGCGTGCGGACCGCCCGGCGCGGGAAGTGGTGGTGGAACACCTGTTGCAGGTCCTGCTGATCGAGGCGCTTCGGTCCAACACGAAGTCCGGGGCAACATCGGGCCTGCTGTGCGGCTTGGCCGATGCGCGTATCGGCCCGGCGCTGCGCGCGATGCACGCCACGCCCGATCATGCGTGGACCGTGCCCGAACTGGCGAATGAGGCGGGGTTATCCCGCTCGGCCTTCTTTACACGCTTTAACCGGATCGTCGGCGTGCCACCGATGGGGTACCTGCTGAACTGGCGCATGACGCTTGCCAAGCACATGCTGCGTTCGGGCCGCCACGGTATTGCCGAGGTTTCGGACAGGATCGGCTACGGCTCGGCCAGTGCATTCAGCACCGCGTTTACGCGGCACGTAGGCCATCCACCCGCACGCTATGCGAAAAGTGTCGACGGGTTCGTCGGAACCTGAGTGAGCTTAAAGCGCGCGATTGACCGACAGTCCGCTGATCTGCCCGGCGGTGGAGTCGGGTGCCGACCCGTCGGCGCTGTAGGTCTTGGTCTGCCCGGCCGCGCCAACGCGGCGGGCCACGTCGGTCAGGATATCTTCGGTCACCGTCTTGGCCGTCGCCAGCACGCGCAGGTTCTCCGCCATCTGCGTGGCAAAGCTCTCGTGGTGGGCGCGCAGCACGGCGAACTCCCGGGGCGCCTCGGCGCTCAGGCGTTCGCTCTGGCGCTGCACCGTGCGGGCGATGGTGACGTAGTCCTGCGCAAGCTGGCCCTTCTCCGCGGATAGAGTCTGCGCATCGTTGTAGTGGCCGGCACGCAGGAGCGTGGTTTCCCGGTTCATGACGTCGACCAGGGTGGCGAGCAGGGTATCGGCGCGCGCGCACAGCTCGGTGGCGGGCAGGGTGTCGAGTGAAGCCATGCGGTCTGCGGCGGTCGTCATTTCCGGTAAACTCCCTGAGCGGATTGTGCTGATATCTGGGGTTGGGCCTGCACCGCCTCCTGGTTGGCGATCAGGTTCTGCATGATCTGGTCGGCCAGTCCGATGCCGCCGTTCCCGGCGATCATGGAGGCGTACTGTTCGGACTGCATCGAGCGCCATGTTTCCTCGGCGTAGCCGCCGCCGAACATGCCGTCCGTCTTCACGGATTCGGTCATCTGCGACATGAGCGTGTTGAGGAACAGGCCTTCGAGTTCCTCGGCCTTCTCGCGCAGCAGCGTTTTGCCGCTGGCCCCGCTTTCGGGCAGGATGTTGCCATTGGCCTGAAGGCGCGCGCCGACGGCGGACATGGGCATATCCATCACAGCACCTCGATCTCTGCCTGCAGGGCGCCTGCGGACTTGATGGCCTGCAGAATGGAAATCAGGTCGCGCGGGCTGATCCCCAGGGCGTTGAGCCCGTCGACCAGTTCCTGGAGCGTCACAGCATCCTTCACGAGAGCCAGATTGCTGCCCGAGCTTTCGACCTGAAGGTCGGTGCGCGGTTCGACCGCCGTCTCGCCTTGCGAGAACGGCTCGGGCTGCACGATCTCGGGGTTCTCCGCGATGGTGACCGTCAGGTTCGCCTGCGCGACCGCCACCTTGGACACCCGGACATTCTTGCCGATGACGATGATGCCGGTGTTCTCGTCGATGACGATCTTGGCGGGCTGGTCGGTTTCCACCACGAGTTGCTCGATGTCGGTAAGCAGGTCGACGATGTTGCCGTTGAAGTGCTTGGGCAGGGTCAGGCGGATCGTCGCCGGATCCTCCGGAATGGCCGTGGGGGATCCTATGAAGTCGTTGACGGTCAGCGCCACGCGGCGGGCGGTCGTCAGGTCCGGATTGCGCAGGGCGAGGCGCAGCGAGCGCTGGGAGGCGAGTTTGAAATCTATCTCGCGCTCGATCAGGGCGCCCGAGGCGATGCGCCCGGTCGTCGGCACGCCCGAAGTGACGCTCGCCGCGTCGCCCTCGGCGTTGAAGCCGCTCACCGTGACCGCGCCTTGCCCTATGGCATAGACCTCGCCGTCCGCGCCCATGAGCGGAGTGACGAGCAGGGTGCCGCCCTGCAGGCTGCTGGCGTCGCCGAGAGCGGAAACCGAAACGTCCATGCGGCTCCCCTGAGTCGCGAAGGGTGGCAGGTTGGCCGTGACCATCACCGCCGCGACATTCTCGGTGCGGATATCCTCGCCGCGCGTGTTGACGCCCAGCCGCTCCAGCATGGCCTGCAGGCTCTGCTTGGTGAACGGCGCATTGTTGAGGCTGTCGCCCGATCCGTCGAGCCCGACCACGAGGCCGTAGCCGACGAGCTGGTTCTCGCGGACGCCCTCGATATCGACGATGTCCTTGATGCGCGCCGTGGCCGCGTCGGCCGCTGTGCCGATCATCAGCGCCGCCAGCAGCGGCACCAGCAGAATCAGCAGCCTCCACGGCCCCCTGATCGATGTGCGTTGTGCGCCAGTCATTGTTTTCCCCGTATGCGCTGCCGGCCCATCCCCATGGACCTTGTGGCAATCTGTGCCTTGTGTTGCGAAAAGCGTGCCAAATCTGCCGGCCGGGCGGCGGATTTGGTGTAATCACTTGATTCAGCGCGCGGATTTTGAGGCACCGAGTGCGTCTGGGTGGCTCATGTTGGCGTGGTGAGGCGCCGGGTGTGCAGTTGTTGCCGGGTATGTTAAGCCTCTGTTAATGCTCAGGGGCAGAATTTGCCGGGCATATCGGGTAACCAACCCTCAGAGGGTGATGCATGCGCATTAACGGCACGGGCAACTCGCAAAAAGTCGGCCAGCGCAGCGAAACGAAGAAGAAATTGGGCGCCGGCCAGTCCTTCACGCTCAGCGGCGAGGTGAAGACGAATACGGCTGCGCAAACCGCCGCCGCGGCGGCGCCGACCAGCATGGACGCCTTGCTGGCGCTTCAGTCGGTCGACGATGCGACGGTGGGCAGGCGCAAGGCGGCCAGGCACGGCCATTCTCTTCTCGACGCGCTCGACGACCTCAAGGCCGATCTTCTCGCAGGGCAGATCAGTCAGGAAAAATTGAACAGGCTCTTGAAGCTGGTCCAGCAGGCCAAGAGCCAGTCCGACCCCCAGCTGGACGCGCTCGTTGCGGATATCGAGCTGCGCGCGCGCGTCGAACTCGCCAAGCTGGGATATTTCCCACAAGTTTGAGAATCGGACATTCGTCAAGTCTTACAAGCGTCACCGTCCGTGTGTTAGCCCAAACTTCGATATCCGCTTGCTCAGCGGCACAGGCAAGAATATGTATAGCCGTCCTTCGGCCATTGGGAAGTGAGTCCTGGTATGAGTGCTGAAATCGATCTAACCGAGTACCGTCCCAGCGAGGACGAGGAGTTCATGAACCCGCGTCAGCGGGAGTACTTCCGGCGCAAGCTCGAGCAGTGGAAAGACGACATCCTGCGCGAGAGCCGGGAGACCCTGGATACGCTGCAGGAACAGAGCCAAAACCATCCGGACATGGCTGACCGCGCGTCCTCGGAGAGCGACAGGGCCCTGGAACTGCGTACCCGCGACCGCCA
>CAZNHG010000166.1:0-4095 GCA_964572555.1 uncultured Devosiaceae bacterium
AAGGAAAACCTGCGCCGCCGCAAGCAGCAGGCGCGCGCACGCTCCGAGGGGGAAAGGCCGGCGGACCCCAAAAATGGCACAAAGGCCGGGCAGGACGACGGCGACGATCCCCGGCGCTGACGCTGCCGTCTCCGGAACCGGCTACGTGCAACCGCGCGTTTAGGGTATCATGATAGTTTGAGAGTGCCGGGCTGAACCGCATTCGGCCCGGCACTCTCAAGTCTTTGTTTTGTCGCGCGTCCGAACCGAAAAAGTGGTAACCACTTTTTCGGACACGCTCTAAGGGGTACACCGGCTGGCGGTGATTCGGCCGCCACTCTAGGAAAGTTTCATGGATCGTATTCGCATTGTCGGCGGCAATCCGCTGAACGGGGATATCCCGATTTCCGGCGCCAAGAACGCCGCGCTTCCGCTCATGATCGCCTCGCTGCTCACCGAGGAGTCGCTGGTTCTCAACAACGTGCCGCGCCTGGCGGATGTCAAGCAGCTCGAACGCATTCTCGAGAACCACGGCGTGGATATCGCCGTGCACGGCCGGCGCCTGCCGGACGAGGACCGGGCGGGCCAGCGCATGACGTTCACCGCCGCGGACATCGTCGATACCTGCGCGCCCTACGAGCTTGTCTCGACCATGCGGGCGAGCTTCTGGGTTATCGGGCCGCTTCTGGCGCGCGAGCACGAAACGCGGGTTTCGCTGCCGGGCGGCTGTGCCATCGGCACGCGGCCGGTGGACTTCTTCATCGAGGGGCTGAAGGCCCTCGGGGCCGATATCGAGATCGACGAGGGCTACGTGGTGGCCCGCGCGCCCAGGGGCGGGCTCGTCGGCGGGCATGTGCACCTGCCCAAGGTCTCGGTGGGCGCCACGCACACCATCATGATGGCGGCGACGCTCGCCAACGGCACGACGGTGATCGAGAACGCGGCGATGGAGCCCGAGATCACCAACGTCGCGGAGTGCCTCGTCGCCATGGGCGCGAAGATTTCGGGGATCGGGACGCGCACGCTGACCATCGAGGGCGTCGAGCGCCTGCATGGCGCCGAGGTCGATGTCATTCCCGACCGCATCGAGACGGGCACCTTCGCCATGGCGGGGGCGCTGACCGGGGGCGACCTCAAGCTCAAGGGCGCGCGCTTCGAGCACCTTCAGGCCGCGCTCGACGTGCTGGTCGCGGCGGGCGTGCATGTCGCGCAGGAAAGCGACGGCGTGCGCGTGACGCGCAACGGCAACGGGTTGCAGGCGGTGGACGTCGAGATCGATCCCTATCCCGGGTTCCCGACCGATCTGCAGGCGCAGTACATGGCGCTGATGACCAACTCGACCGGTACCGCGCATATCCGCGAGACCATCTTCGAGAACCGCTTCATGCACGTGGCCGAGCTGTTGCGTTTCGGGGCGGACATCAAGGTCGAGGGGCAGGTGGCGAGCGTCACGGGCGTCTCGGAGCTGCGCGGCGCGCAGGTGATGGCGACGGACCTGCGCGCCTCGGTGTCGCTGGTCATCGCCGGGCTGGCGGCGACGGGCGAGACCATCGTCAACCGCATCTATCACCTCGACCGCGGTTTCGAGCGGCTCGAGGAGAAGCTGGGGCGCTGCGGCGCCGAGATCGAGCGCATCGGCGGGTAACCCGTCCGTTCGGACGGGGCGTGTCACTGCGCCCCACCGTTAGCATCTCTTCAAGAGCCCGGCTCCGCAACGGGCGCCGGGCCCGCCTGCAAGCGCATTGAGGAGATGCACCATGAAATTCGAACGCCCGGGGCTCGGGGCGCGAGTCGGTCAGCTCGGCTACCTGCTCAAGCACACTTTCACGATCGTGGGACGGGACAGCGACATCATCGTCCCCGTGATCAAGATGAGCGCCATGGCCGCGCTGGTCGTCTGCCTGTTCTTCGGGGGCATCGCCGCGGTGGTGCTCGGCAATGGCGGCACGGGCACGTGGCTCATCCTGTTCGGCATCATCTTCTTTATCTACAAGTTCTTCTACTACAACAAGACCGAGCTGGCGCTCAGCCGTCTCGTCTACGAAACGGCCATCGGCAACGATCCCGACGGGGCGAGCGTCAAGGAGCAGCTCAAGGGGCTGCGCGGGCAGCTCTGGCTGCTCAGCCTCATGGACATGCTCAGCGCATGGATCGCCAGCCAACGCGGCAAGACAGGCGGGTTCCTCGGTATGATCATGGGCGGGCTTGTCGAGATATGGGATCTCGTCAATCACTTCATCCTGCCGGTGTTCGCCATCGATAAGCTGTCGACGCGCGATGCCGCCTCGAAACTCACGGAGTTGAAGGACAACGTGCCCGAAACGCTGGTGGGCGTTTTCGGCATCGACGTCGCGGGCGGCGTGGTGCGCGCCATCATGGGGCCGGCCTTCACCCTGGCGGCGCTGGCCGGCATTGCGACCGGCCTTTTCTTCGGAGGCGGCATGCCCACGGGGTTCTCGGCCGGCGAGATCGGCGGGCTGTTCCCGACCATTCCCGAATGGCTGCCGTTCGGGCCGGAGACCGTGTTCAGCTGGATGCCGCTGTTCATCGTCATCTTCCTGTGCTTTCTCGGCAATGCGATTTTCGCCCGCCTCGTGACGGCGGTGAAGGTGGTCTATTTCACGCTGTTCTACGCGCGGATCGCCCATGCGGACGCGCTTGCGCCGGATATCCGCGAAGAACTCGACGGCTATCTCAAGATGGACGAAGAGGGCGCCGGCGACGTGGGCGGGGCCCCCGGTATGGCCTGACCGGCATGCTCGACCCGGACGCGGGCCGCAGTGCGCACTTGCAACCTGCGGCCCGAAAGGCCAAATGAAGGCGGATCGTTTCAGTGGAGCGGTTTCGTCGTGAGGGAATCGCGATGAAAGCTCTACTGTTTTTATGTGGTCGCGTTTTCGGCGAAAGTGGTATCCACTTGTCCTGAAAACGCTTTAGCCGGAAGCGCATTCGCCCATGAGTGATCTCAAGCTGCTCGCCCACGACACCGAAGACCTCGAAGTTATCTCCGCCCATCTGCAGGACGCAGTGGTGCGCGTTGCCGACATGGGCTACGCCAAGGCCGACAGGCGGTTCGCCCTGCTGGTGAACCGCTTCGCCTGGGAGGCGGACAGCGGCCGCGGCAACGGCCAGCGCAAGCGCACGGCCCTGCATTTCGACTATGTCGACGACGCCAAGGTTACCGGAATCGACCAGAATGCGCGCGAGGGCGTGCTCGAGTTGTTGTCGATTACCTTCGAGGAGGGGGATTTGCCGCGCGGCACGGTAACGCTATCCTTCGCGGGGGGCGGCACGGTCAAGCTCGACGTGGAGTGTCTCGACGCGCATATGCGCGACCTGGGCGCCGCCTGGGCCGCAAGGGCGCGCCCCGCCCACGAGTCCGTTGACGAAAACAACTGAGATTGCCGCCATATGCCAGCCCGCCTCGATAGCGCCGATCCCGGCTTCGATGCCGCATTCGACGCCCTGATCGGCACCAAGCGCGAATCCTCCGAGGAAGTGGGGGAGACGGTTGCCGGCATCATTGCCGATGTGCGCACGCGCGGCGACGACGCCCTCATCGATCTCACTAAAAAGCTCGATCGGCTCGAACTGGACGCCGGTTCGATGCGTTTTACCGCCAGCGAAATCCGCGAACATGCCGCCAAGCTCGACCCCAGGGTCCGCGAGGCGCTGGAAGTCGCCCATCAGCGCATCACGGCGCATCACGAGAAGCAGAAGCCGGCCGATCACATCTACGAGGACGACCTGGGCGTGACGCTGGGCACGCGCTGGACGCCGGTCGAGGCGGTGGGCATCTACGTGCCGGGCGGGCTCGCGTCCTATCCCTCCTCGGTGCTGATGAACGCCGTGCCGGCCAAGGTCGCCGGCGTCGAGCGCATCGCCATGGTCGTACCCACCCCGGACGGGGTGGTGAACCCTGCCGTGATGGCGGCGGCCGAGATTGCCGGGATCACCGAGATCTACCGCGTCGGCGGGGCGCAGGCGGTGGCCGCGCTCGCCTATGGCACCGAGACCATCGCGCCGGTCAGCAAGGTGGTGGGGCCGGGCAACGCCTATGTCGCCACGGCCAAGCGGCAGGTGTTCGGGGTGGTGGGCATCGACATGATCGCCGGT
>CAZNHG010000166.1:4105-7009 GCA_964572555.1 uncultured Devosiaceae bacterium
GCGGCACTCGATCTGCCCGCAGGTCCGTCCGAGGTTCTCGTGATCGCCGATGAGTCCGCCAACCCCGCCTGGGTGGCGGCCGATCTTCTGGCGCAGGCCGAACACGGGGCCGGGGCGCAGTCCATCGCGGTCACGACCGATGCCGGGCTCGGGGACGCCATCGAGGCCGAGGTGGCGCGCCAGCTCGACCTCCTGCCGCGCGCCGATCTCACCCGCGAAGGGTGGGAGGACTATGGCGCGGTGGTCGTGGTGGACAGTCTCGACACGGCCTTCGCGCTGGCCAACCGCATGGCGCCGGAGCATCTGGAGCTGGCGCTCGACGATCCGCACTCGCATCTCGACAGGGTGCGCAATGCCGGCGCCGTGTTCCTGGGGCACCACACGCCCGAGGCGGTGGGCGACTATGTCGGCGGCTCGAACCACGTGCTGCCCACGGCCCGCGCGGCGCGCTACGCGTCGGGGCTGGGGGTTCTCGATTTCCTCAAGCGCACCTCGATCCTGGGCTGCCGGCCGTCCTCGCTCGCCGCGCTGGCCGATGCGACGGTGACGCTGGCGGAAGCCGAGGACCTGTCGGCGCACGGCCGCTCCGTTTCCATAAGGCTCAACCGGTAGGGCCGGCGTGATGGGGGAGCGCGACTTCGACCCCGAAACCGACCGCATCGTCACGGTGACGCTCGACCCCTCGACCATCTCCTCGGTCAATCCCGACGAGGTGCACGAGTGGCGGGTGGCGATCTACGATCTGGTCGAGGACAACCGATTCTATCCCGCCCGGGTGACGGCGACAGGGCCGTACGCGCTGCACCTGTCGATCATCGGCAACTATATCCTGCTCGACGTGCGCGACCCCGAAACCTTCAAGCCGATCGCCGCGCACTATCTCTCGCTCACCCCGTTCCGCAAGCTGATCCGCGATTACTTCCGCATCCGCGAGAGCTATTACGAGGCGATCAGGAGCGCCCAGCCCTACCAGATCGAGGCGGTCGACATGGGCCGGCGCGGCATGCACAACGACGCGGCGGAGCTGCTGCGCACGCGGTTGAAGAACAAGCTCGTCATCGACCTGGAAACGGCCCGGCGCCTGTTCACGCTCATCTGCGCGGTTCAACCCTATGCCGCGCGCATGGACGAACGCGACGGCAAGCACCCCACGGTGCTGTTCGTGTGCTCGATGAACTCGGTGCGCTCGCCCATCGCCGCCGCCCTGGCGCGCCGCGCCTTTCCCGAGGAGCTCATCGCGCGCTCGGCCGGGGTGAGTTCGGGCAAGGCGGACGGGTTCGTGCACGAGGTGATGGAGGAGATCGGCGTGGACATGTCCGTGCACACGCCCCATACCATGCGCGAACTCGTCGCTACCCGGTTCGATCTCGTGGTCACGCTGTCCGAGGACGCGCGTGCGGCGGTGGCGCAGGGCGATCTCGATGCCGCCGCGCTCGAGCACTGGCCGATGGACGACCCCTCCCTCATCGAGGGCCCGCGGGACATGAAACTCGATGCCTATCGCGCCTTGCGGGATGCCCTCGACAAGCGCATAAGGGACCGGCTCGGCGCGTTGGTGCCGAGTGGTTCACAAACGGGCTGAATTCCTATAGGTTGCGCGCCGATCCGGCCCGGGTGGCCAAGTCCCGCGCAAATACCAAGGAAACAATTCAAGCCGGCGCGGACGTGAATCGGACCGGCCCGTATCCTCAGGAGAAAGAATGGCAAAAGAAGAAGTGCTCGAGTTTCCGGGCGTTGTCATGGAATTGCTGCCGAACGCGACGTTCCGCGTGAAGCTCGAGAACGAACACGAAATCATCGCCCATACCGCGGGCCGGATGCGCAAGAATCGCATTCGCGTGCTCGCGGGCGACAAGGTGCTCGTCGAGATGACACCTTACGACCTCACCAAGGGCCGCATCACCTACCGGTTCAAGTAATATCCGCGAGGTGCTTCCCGCATGGCCAGCCGTCCGGAACTGATCCTCGCTTCAGCGTCGCCCCGGCGCCTGGCGCTTCTGAACCAGATCGGGGTCGAACCGGAGCGCCTTCTGCCCGCCGATATCGACGAGACGCCGGAAAAGGGCGAGCTGCCGCGCAAGCTCGCCATGCGGCTCGCCGAGACCAAGGCGCTGGCGTCGCGCCGCAAGGCGGAGATCGCCGGGTTCGCTGACAACGCGGTGGTGCTGGGTGCCGATACGGTCGTCTCCGTGGGGCGGCGCGTACTGCCCAAGACCGAGACGATGGAAGAGGCCTCGCAATGCCTCAAGCTGCTCTCGGGCCGGGCGCACCGGGTCTATACGGGGCTGTGCGTGCTCACCCCCTCCGGGCATCCGCGCAAGCGGCTCGTCGAGACGCGCATCCGCTTCAAGCGCCTTTCGCCCAAGGAAGTCGAGTCCTACCTCGCCAGCGCCGAATGGCGCGGCAAGGCGGGCGGGTATGCCATTCAGGGCATTGCAGGGTGCTTCGTGGTCAAGCTCACCGGCTCCTACCACGCCGTGATGGGCCTGCCGCTTTACGAAACCGTGTCGCTGCTGGCGGGGGAGGGATACCCTGTGCATTTCAACTGGATGAACCAGGCGAGCCTTTCCGGTGTCTGACAACGACAAGAAAGTCACGCGCCTGAGGCCGCCCCGGCCCTGTCCGATCTGCAACAAGCCGTCGGTGCAGGCCTATCACCCCTTCTGTTCGTCGCGCTGTGCCGATATCGATCTCAACCGCTGGCTGACCGGCTCCTACTTCATCCCCACGACCGAGGACGAGGAGGAGGATGAAATGAGCGGGTACGATACGGAGGACGAGTAGAGGGCGAGTCTGCTTCCTTGATTGGCGCCAACGCGCCGAGCGAAGATTCGCCGCTTCCGCACCGTCGCATGCATGTTCACGCCCCGGCCGGAATCGACTAACGTCTCCTCATGGATCATC
>CAZNHG010000167.1:0-6891 GCA_964572555.1 uncultured Devosiaceae bacterium
GCCGGCTTTCACCAGCCGGATGGCGGTAGCGTGAAAGTGGATGGGCGCGAGATGTCGTTTCATCATCCTGCTGACGCCATCCGTGCAGGTCTTACCTATGTGCCCGGCGACCGGGCACATGCGCTTCTGTCTGGCCGATCGGTGCGAGAGAACATCGCGCTGCCGCTCGTTGCGCCCGCGGGCAAGTGGGGGCCGATCAATCTGGCGCGCGAGAAGCAGCGGGTCGACGCCGCAATTGAACGGCTCACCATAGATACGCGCGCAGGCGGCGAAGTCCAACGCCTCTCCGGTGGCAACCAGCAAAAGGTGACCGTCGGGCGCTGGATCGCCAAAGGCGTCGAAACGCTGCTGCTGTTCGACCCAACACGCGGCATCGATGTGCGTACCAAACGGCAGATCTACGCATTGGTGCGAGAGCTCGCAGAACAAAGGGCAGCGATCCTTTATTACACGTCCGAACTCGAAGAAGTACGGCTCGCTTGCGACCGCGTTGTCGTCATCTTCAAGGGCCGCGTGGTCGAGATTATCGATGCGGCAGACGCCACCGACGAACGGCTGATGCGCGGAGCTTATGGGCTCACCGGCGCCGAGGGGACCCCGGCATGACGCGGCTCCTTGCGCGCAGTGGCTGGATCGTCGGACTTGTCGGGCTCTTGGTGGCGCTTGCGATCATCACCAAGATCATCCAGCCCGGCTATGGCGCCTCAGGGTTCGAGTCGCTGGTCCGTGCGTCGCTACCCTTCGCGTTCGCGGCCGCGGGCATGTCTATCGCCATCATGGTAGGCGGAATCGATCTGTCCGTCGCCTCGATGATGGCGGTCGCTTCGGTTACCGCGGCGGCACTGATGCAGAACTATGGCGACGTCATGGCTGCGCCAATATTCGTGTTCGTACTGCTGGTAGGGCTCGGAATGGGCGCGCTCAACGGCGCCCTGGTCGTTCTTACCCGCGTGCCGGATATCGTTGTCACGCTTGGCATGCTCTATGTGTGGGAGGGTGTCGCTCTTCTGATCCTTGAGGCGCCTGGTGGAGCCGCTGCACCCTGGTTGCGAAACCTTATCGTGGGCAGCATCGTCCCTTGGGTCCCCAAGGCTCTGGTTTTCTTGCTGGTGTGTCTGGGCGTCGTCTGGCTTCCCCTCAGGCGCTCCAAGCTCGGCCTGTCGATCTATGCCGTCGGGTCCGACGTCATGGCAGCCTATCGCTCAGGCATCGCAACCGGTCGCACCCGCGTGCTCGCCTACGCACTCTGTGGACTGTTTTCAGCTCTGGGCGGGCTGTCCCTGACCATGTCGACCGGAATCGGTGAGCCGATTCCCGGCCCCTACCTTCTTGCTGCCGTCGCCGCGTCGGTGCTCGGTGGCGTGGTGCTAGGTGGGGGTATTGGCGGACTTTTGGGGCCGCTGCTTGCGGTCTTCATCCTGAGGCTGTTGCGCATGGACATGACGCTTGCCGCAGTCGATCCCAATGTAACGACCATCGTCGAGGGTACGATCATGGTGGTCGTGGTGATGCTGGGCGGCATTCTTGCAGTGAAAGGACGGCGGAGATGAGCGACACCACCCTGCCTACACGTACCCGCATTGCGCGGTTTGTCGCCGACAATCCGGTCGTTCCACTCCTGGTGCTCCTGGTACTGCTGGTCGGCGTTCTGGAGATGATGCGCCCCGGTATCGTGAACGAGCGCTGGATAGCCAATACCGTGAAATTCGCCATACCGCTGGCGATGATCGCCGCATGCCAGACCATGACCATGTTCACCGGCGGGATCGATCTCTCGGCAGGGATCGTGGCTACGGTCGCGGCCTTCGTGATGGCAACGCAGGTCCCCGATCTTGGTGTGACGGGGGCGATCCTCGTCAGTCTGATCCCTGCAGTTCTCATAGGGCTGGTCAACGGCATCGGGGTTGCCTTCGCCAATGTGCACCCACTCATCATGACCCTTGGAACGGGCCTCATCGCAACCGGATGCCTGCAGGTCTATCAGCGCTTTGTCATCGCCAGCGGCTCGGTCGTACCCGAAATCCTGAGTTGGCTGGGAACGGGGCGGACCTGGAATATGCCCAACGCGCTAGTATTGTTCATTCCCTTCGCCGCGCTGATGCTGTTCATGCAGTCGCGCAGCGGGTTCGGACGGGTCCTCTTCGCCATCGGCTCGAACAAGAATGCGGCAGAACTCTCCGGCGTGCGCTCATGGCAGGTCTACCTGGTGCTCTACGTGACGTCGGCGGTGATCGCAGCAATCGCGGGGCTCCTTTATGTCGGTCTGATCAGGGCGCCCTCACTGTCACTTGCCAACCCGCTCTTGCTGCCCTCGGTAGCCGCGGCCGTCATCGGCGGCACATCGATCTTCGGCGGACGCGGCAGCTACACCGGCACGATACTCGGTGCGCTGATCCTGACCGTGCTCGGTACACTCCTTACGCTGATGCAAATGCCCGAAGGAGCGCGCCGCATTCTCTATGGTGCGATCATCCTTTTCGTGACGGCGATCTATGTCCGCTTGACCGACCAGAACTGATCGAACGCCATCGACTGATTAAGGGGTAGGAAAATGACGCGGGTCCTCATCGTGGGATTGGGTAATATGGGGCAGTCGCACGCGCTGGCCCACCACGCTAGTGCCAACAGCGAGATCATGGCGCTGGTCAATCGCTCGCCGCGAGACCTACCCGCTGATCTCTCAGGCTATCCGCGATTCAGCACAGTTGAGGAAGGTTTGGCCCTCGAACCCGATCTTGTTGTAATCGCCACCTATTCGGACAGCCACGCCGACTATGCTATCAAGGCGATGGAGCGCGGCGCGCACGTATTCGTCGAGAAACCCCTCGCCACCACGGTCGCTGATGCGGAGCGCGTAGTGGCCAAGGCCAAGGAATGCGGGCGCAAGCTGACTGTTGGATATATTCTCAGACATCATCCGTCCTGGCTTCGCCTGATCGCCGAGGCACGGGCACAGGCCGGACCATATGTCTTTCGCATGAACCTCAACCAGCAATCTACCGGCGCGGAATGGGAGACGCACAAGGCGCTCATGCAGACCACCTCGCCCATCGTCGATTGCGGTGTGCACTATGTCGACGTGATGTGCCAGATCTCAGGCGCGCGCGCCGTGCGGGTTCACGGCATGGGCCTGCGGCTCAGCGAAGAGATCGCACCGGATATGTACAATTACGGCCAGTTGCAGGTCGTGTTCGAAGACGGCTCGGTGGGTTGGTATGAAGCCGGCTGGGGGCCAACCATGTCCGAAACCGCCTTCTTCGTGAAAGATGTCGTCAGCCGCGAAGGAGCGGTCTCGATTATCGACAAGGATCGCGGGTCATCCGCGGATATCGAGGGGCATTCCAAGGTCGGCGGGCTACTCGTTCATCGGCTCGGCGGGGACGAACAGATCGACCTGCCCGACGAGCCCGGACACCAGGAGCTCTGCGACCGCGAACAGGAATTCATGCTGCAAGCCATCAGAGAGGACACAGACCTCTCCGAGCACATGCAGGCGGCGGTTGAATCATTGCGTATCTGTCTTGCCGCCGATGAAAGTATCCGCACCGGCAAGGTCGTGACACTCTGAACGAGAGCCGTGAACCGAAGCTCAAGTTGGTCCGCCGTACCGGCGCTTGGAACCCTTGTCTCTCAATGAGGACGCAACGGAACCGAGACACTGGTTCAACCAGATCGATCACGACCTTTACATTGCGCCAGACCGGCGCGCCTGTCGAAGGAATGAGTCAATGGACCTCGAGCTGCACGGCAAGACAATCCTGATAACCGGGGCAAGCCAGGGATTAGGAGCCGAAATCGCCCGCGAAGCCGCCTGCAGAGGGGCCAAGGCCATTGCACTCGCAGCGCGTTCGTCCGAACGGGGAGAAGCGATGGCCCAGGAGCTGCGCGACGGCGGGGTGGAAGCGCGGTTCTTCACCGCCGACCTGTCGCAGCCCGCGGCCCCGAAACAGCTGTTCGAAAACGCTGTCAACTGGGCGGGAGAGATTGATGGTCTGGTCAATTCCGCCGCGGCCACGACACGTGCCAGCCTGGTTGATGGCACACTCGAGACCTGGGATAAGCTCTTCGCCCTCAATGCCCGCGCGCCGTTCTTTCTCATGCAAGAGTTCGTCAGGCACTGCACCGGACGCGGAGCGCCGGGCGCGGTCGTTAATATCCAGTCGATGAATGCCCATTGCGGCTCTCCCGAACTCGCGATCTATTCGGCAACAAAAGGGGCACTTGCCACCATGACAAAGAATGCTGCGAACGCGCATCTGGCGGACCGCATCCGCGTCAATGGCATCAATATGGGCTGGGCGACGACGGACGGAGAGCAACAGATGCAGGCCGATACACTCGGCAAGGGCGCCGGATGGGCCGAGGATGCGGCAAAAGGGATGCCGCTGGCCCGCCTGCTTGCTCCCGAGGAGGTGGCGCGGCTGAGCATTTACCTCTTAAGCGACTATTCCGGGCTGCAGACCGGAACCATTGTCGATCTGGAACAGCGTGTTGTCGGAGCCCCATAACGCCTGGAAATGGATGCGAAATGAACGGGGAATCGACAAGAAGCGAACAAGGCCGCATCGAGGATTTCGAGGCCCTTGTCACGTTTTTGTCTTCGGATGATCTGAAACTGTCCAGACGATTGCGTCAGGTTGCGCAGTTCGTGCTGAACAATCCCGAGGATGTAGCAATCTATAATATTGTCGAGCTCGCCGCCATGGCGGACGTACCCGTCTCGACGATTACTCGATTCACCAAGGAATTGGGCTTTTCCGGCTTTGCCGAGTTGCAAGGTGTTTTCCGCGAGCGCCTGATTGGTCCGCGATCGCGGCTACCCGAGCGCGTACACCGCGGCAACAAGGAGCGGGACCTCGACCTCGAGGATCCCGATGCCGTGTTCGACGTGTTTGTGGAGTCTGGCATCGACACATTGCTGCGCCTTCAGGAGGAAGTAGACCGGCCATCGCTGAACCTGTTCGTCGAAACGCTGGTCCCCGCGCCAACGGTGCACATCGTTTCGGCCCGGGGAGCATTCGGCGTCGGAGTCTATTGCTATTATGGCTTCTCGCAAGTCGGCAAGCATGCGCTTCTCGTCGACAATCTTGGGACGATGCGGGCCGAACAGATGCGCTTCGTCGGTCCTGACGATGTGGTTCTGGCGCTGACCTTCGACAACTATACGCCCGAAACCATAGCAATCGCTGAGCAGACGGCGCAGGACGGCCATAAGCTCTTGTGCATCACCGACAACCCGATGAGCCCGATCGCCTCGCTCGGCATGGGAACTCTTTACGTGCGTGAGGCGCGGCTGGGGCATTTCCGATCGCAGATCCCGGCAATGGCGCTTTGCCAGTCAATCATCGTGAGTGTGGGACGCAAACTCAGCCGAGCCTCGGCACCGGGTCAGCCCTGATTAACTGGGACAGTCTGCCCACCATCGGATCCTACGACTCTGGAATGTTCTCACGGAAGATAACCTGAAGACGCGGCAGGTGCTGTTCACAAGACTGCCCCCTCACACTCCTCGACAGGATATTGAGCGCCTCACGAGCCTCCACGCGAGGGTTCTGATCGATCACCGCATCGAGAGTGCCGTCGAGCAGAAGGTTCTTATTCTGCCCCGTCAACTCGTGGCCGATGAAAACGATTTGCGTGTCGAGGCGGTGCTCCTTGAGGGCCTGGGCAATGCCCTGATTACCGGCTCCGATATTGTAGATCCCTGACAAGTCGGGATGGCGGCGCAAGAGGTCGTCCGCTTCGCGCATTGCCCGGTCGCGATCATCCTCGACCTCGGCCAGTTCGACGATTTCAAGATTGGGGAACGCCTCGGCAAGAATGTGCCTGAAGCCCATCTCACGCTCCTCATGTCCACGATAGGACAAAGAGCCTGCGAACAGCGCAACCTTGGGCCTTGTGCCCGTGCCCAAAAACCGCCCGAGCAGATAGCCCGCAAGCCGTCCGGCCGCCCGGTTATCGATGCCAATATAGGCGATGCGCGGCACATAAAGGATGTCCGAGGCCAGGGTAACCACGTGAATTTCCGCCTCTGAAAGCTCCCGGATGGCTTCGCGCACCGTGGGATGGTCGAGAGCAATGACACCGACCCCCTTGGTATCACCACGCAGGTCTCTAAGCGCGCTGGCCAAGCTGTCGGGATTGAAACCCTCAATGGTCGCGACGTGCACGTCGATGTCGGGCCGGCTGGCGGCCTGGAGCTCGAGCTGGCGCTGGAGTTCCTTGATAAACGTGTTGGTGCCGTAGGGCAGCACGAAATCGAGCCGAACGACCTCGTGGGGCACTGGTTCAACCCCATTTACGCCGCCTTCGATATATCCGAGCCGCCGCGCGGTCTCCAGAACGATCTCGCGCGTGCGGTTGCGCACGCCGGTCCGATTATTCAACACGCGATCGACCGTGGCACTCGATACCCCGGCTTCCCGTGCGACATCGTGAAGTGTGAAACGCACTCTTGCTTCCTTCCTTCATCCGCGATCGACCAGTGTCGAATCGTGGGCAACAAATGCTCAAATGATGTTAAATGATGTGATGCGTTGCGCAAGCCTTAATCCCCAGCTGGGCGCTTTCTTGTGCCATTGATGTCCGACTTTCTCGTTGTGAGAGCGCAAACAAATAAGAAATTTCAGTATGTTGGCGCACTTACCTCGAATCATCGCTTTAATCGATCAAGGGCCGTTGCTTGCGGTAATATGAGGTTGACGGTGATTTGATATGATGCAAGTCTAAATCATTGAGAGGTTTTTTGATGAGGTTGGTGTCGTGGAGTAGACGAATGCCGCACCGTCGCCGGCAACCTCCACACTCGCGTTGTCTCTGGCCGCGCGCCAGGCGGTATCTGTGTCGCGTGCGGTCAGCCGTGCCTCACGAGGACGGGAGAGCTAGAAAGGG
>CAZNHG010000168.1:0-3180 GCA_964572555.1 uncultured Devosiaceae bacterium
TGAGGAGTTTCGTGGCGTCCTCGAAGCTCATGGTCTCGTCGAAGGCGCGCACCAGGATCGGTTTGCCGTATTTGGTCTCGCCGATCTGGAAGAACGGCGTGTCGGGCGAGGATTCGATGAAATTGCCCTCGGGATAGACGAGAAACAGGCGGGGCTCGGTGCCCCTGATCTGGCCGCCGACGATGAGCGAGGCGTTGAAGGCGGAGTCGGCCTTCTGCCCGCTTTCGGCGTTTTGCTGGATGACCTCGTGCAGTACCGTGCCGACCTGCTGGGCGGTCTGGAACATGGACGGGGCCTCGAGCAGGGACGGGTTTCGCTCCTCGGGGGCCTTGGTGCGTTCGTCGAGAACGGAGATCACGGCCTGGGTCGTGGCGAGGTTGCCCGCCGTCAGGATCGTGATGACGCGGTCGCCGGGGCGCGACCAGGTGTGCATCTTGCGAAAGGTCGACACGTTGTCGACACCGGCATTGGTGCGGGTGTCGGACATGAAAACCAGTCCGCGGCTGAGCTTGAGGGCAACGCAATACGTCATGGCAATGACAAGGCCGGAATCAGGTCGGTTGGTGAATCACTGCTCCACACTAACCGATACTGCAAGCGATTCCGCTGCCGTGCCATGCCGTATACCCGAAATCGGGGCCGCATCCCGGTAGTCGAGACCCGTCGCGACGCAGACATAGCGCTCGTCCGGGCAGATGCCGTTGGAGACATCGTAGCCGACCCAGCCGAGCTGTTCGAGATAGACCTCGGCCCAGGCATGGCTGGCGGCGTGCTGGCTCTGCCCGTCCACCATCAGGAAGCCGCTGACATAGCGGCCGGGATAGCCGAGCTGACGTGCGGCGGTGAGGAAGATGTGGGTGTGGTCCTGGCAAACGCCCCTGCCGGCGGCCAGCGCTTCGTCGGCGGTGGTGGTGACCTCCGTGACGCCGGTCTCGTAGGAGACCCTGCCGGCGATCAACTCCATGAGCCGGTGCATGCGGGTGACGTCGTCGCCTTCCCCGACGTCGCGGGCAAGGGCGGTGAGCGCCGGGGATTTCGCCGCGAGCGGGGTCTCGCGCAGGAACAGCCACAGCGGGGCATGGGTGCGCTGTGGGCCGATCACGCCGGACAGGTCCTCCGTTTCGACCTCGCCGAGCGAGGTGATGACGATGGAGGTGGTGCCCGGCGTCAGGCTGATCAGGTCGGTGACGTTGTTGTACTGGTCGCGATAGCTCAATTCGCGCCGGGCGCCGTCGAGTTCGGTGCGCCACTCGACGACCGCCTGTCCTGCGCGGGAGCGCGGCGTCTGCCGCAGGCGCTGGAGGCCGTACTGCACGGGCTCGTCGTAGGTATATTCGGTCTTGTGCACGATGTTGAGATGCATGGCCCCACCTTAGACGAAGAGATAGGCCTCAGCGATCTCGCTGCTGAGCCGGTTGTTGTCCTGGATGAAGTCCCGCAGGAACTCGTGCAGGCCCACCTCGAAGATATCGGCAATCGAGCGGTCCTTGAGCCGGTCGAGATTGCGCTGGGCCGTTTGGTGGCAGGGATGCGTCTTTTCGTGCTCCTGCGCGAGATAGCCGAGATTGGAGTTGATCTTGCGGTACGAGAACGCCAGCGAGCGCGGCATGCGGCCGTTGAGGATCAGGAAGTCCGCGATGTTGGAGGGCTGGTACTCCGCGTCGTATATCCAGCGATAGGAGCGCTGGGCCGAGACCGAGCGCAGGATGCTTTCCCACTGCACGTTGTCGAGCGTGGAGCCGACATAGGCGATGGAGGGCAGGAGGACGTAGTACTTCACGTCGAGAATACGGGCGGTGTTGTCGGCGCGTTCGACGAACGTTCCCAGGCGCGCGAAGTCGTAATGTTCGTTCCTGAGCATGGTGCCGTGCAGGGCACCACGGATGAGGCCCCCTTCCTGGCGGATTTTCCCCAGGATTTCGGGCAGTTCGGCATCCTTGATGCGGTCGCGCAGGACGTCGCCGGTGATCATCCAGCACTGGTTGATGCTTTCCCACACCTCGCGCGTGACGGCGGTGCGCACGAGGCGCGCATTGCTGCGGGCGGCCTCGATGTTGGCGCGCACGCTGGAGGGATTATCGCGGTCGCGCAGGAGGAAATCGACGACATTGGCCGTGTTCGCCTCGTCGTGCTTCTCGTCGAAGGCCTGCTTGGCGCCGGCCGTGGCGAGGAGCGAGGTCCATTCGTCGCCGTCGGGCGTGGTGCGGGTGAGGGCCATGCGCAGGCCCGCATCGACGAGCCGGGCGATGTTTTCGGCCCGCTCGATGTAGCGGAACATCCAGAACAGGCCGTTCGCGGTCTTGCCCAGCATCGCCTAATCCTCCAGCACCCAGGTGTCCTTGGTGCCGCCGCCCTGGCTGGAATTGACCACCAGCGAGCCCTTCTTCAGCGCCACGCGGGTGAGGCCGCCGGGCATGATGCGCACGCGGTCGGACACGAGGGCGAAGGGGCGCAGGTCGACGTGGCGGGGTGCCAGGCCATGGCGCGTGACGATGGGGACCGTCGACAGCGACAGGGTGGGCTGGGCGATGTAGTTGCCGGGGCGCGTTTTGAGCTTCCTGGCGAATTCGCGGCGCTGGGCCTTGGTGGAACTGGGCCGTGGACCTCCTTAACGACCAGCTCGTGCAGGTGATCGAGCACGTATTTGAGCGACTCCTCCTCCGCGCAGCGCCAGGTCGGTACGTTTTTCAACAGCGGCTTGCGGCCGGTGTAGAACTCCACGATGTCGGGCAGATACGAATAGATCGCCTTGTCGTCGGCGATACCGGTGCCCGGTGCGTTAGCGATGGTGATGTGGCCGGCGCGGTAGGCGTCCATGATGCCGGGGACACCGAGCACGGAATCGCGCCGGAAGGTCATGGGGTCGAGGAAGTCGTCGTCGATGCGGCGATAGAGAACGTCGATGGGCTTGTAGCCGCGGGTGGTGCGCATGGCGACCTTGCCGTCGACGATGCGCAGATCGCTCCCCTCGACGAGTTCGACGCCCATCTGGTCGGCGAGGAAGGCGTGCTCGAAATAGGCGGAATTGTAGATGCCGGGCGTCAGGATGGCGATCGTCGGCTCGCCCTTGCATCTGGGCGGGGCGAGGGCGGCGAGGCTGGTACGCAGGGCGATGGGGTAGTCCTCGACCGGCCGCACGCGGTTCGCGGTGAACAGGGCCGGAAACATCTGCATCATCGT
>CAZNHG010000168.1:3190-6878 GCA_964572555.1 uncultured Devosiaceae bacterium
GGAAGGCGTGCGGGCATTGTCCTCGAGCACGAAGAAATCGTCCTCGCCGGTGCGCACGATGTCGGTGCCGATGATGTGGGTGTAGACGTTCCCCGGCGGCTTGAAGCCGATCATCTCGGGCAGGAACGCCTCGTTGTGCATGATCAGCTCGCGCGGGATGCGGCCGGCGCGGATGATCTCCTGGCGGTGGTAGATATCGGAAAGGAATGCGTTGATCGCGAGCACGCGCTGCTCGATCCCCTCGGCCAGGCGCCGCCATTCGCGGCCCGAGATGATGCGGGGCAGGATGTCGAAGGGAATGAGGCGCTCGGAGGCCTCCTGGCCACCATAGACGGCGAAGGTGATGCCACTGCGGCGGAAGAAGTGCTCCGCCTCGGTCAGTTTCTTGCGCAGGCGCGCCGGGTCCTGCTCGCGGAACCAGGCATAGTATTCGCTGTAGGGGCCGCGGACCGCATCGGCGTCCGCGTTCATCTCGTCGAAACAATCCATTAGCAACTCCGATACCCATAGAACAGGAAGGGCCGGGCAAGCGCAAGCACCGTCAATCCAGATTTGCATAAAAGAATTGCACTGGTAGAGATTGCATAATTCGGGTGCATATTGTTGAGTGCACCCATGCTCGGCCCGGACCTGTCCATCCTGATCATCGACGAGAACCGTATCCGCGCCTCGATCATCGAGGACGGGCTGCGCGAGGCCGGACACGAGCATGTTTCGGTGATCACCGATGTCAGCGAGGTGGGGCGCACGATCGGCGAGATCGAGCCGGATGTCGTGGTGGTCGATCTCGAAAATCCCAACCGCGACATGCTGGAGCACTTCTTTTCCCTGAGCCGTGTGCTGAGCAAGCCGGTGGCGATGTTCGTCGACAAGTCCGACGGCCAGTCGATCGAGGCGGCGATGGAGGCGGGCGTTTCGGCCTATGTCATCGACGGGCTGAAGAAGGAGCGGGTCAAGCCGATCCTCGACATGGCGATCTCGCGATTCAACGCCTACTCCAAGCTCACGCGCGAGCTCGAGGAGGCGCGCAGCCAGCTCGAGGACCGCAAGGTGATCGATCAGGCCAAGGGAATTCTGATGCGCACGCGCGGGATGGACGAGGACGAAGCCTATCAGCTCCTGCGCAAGACGGCGATGAACCAGAACCGCCGCATGGTGGACATCGCCCAGAGCCTGATTACCGCGGCGGGAATGATGGAACCATGAGGGCGCGCGCATGACATCGGGGTTCGAGGAAATCACGGCAGGTTTTCTGCCGCTCATGGATGCAGCGCTTCTCGTCGTGGCCGAGGAGAAGGGGTTCGCGGCCGACGAGGGGTTGAAGCTCAACCTGGTGCGCGAAAGCTCGTGGGCGAACATTCGCGACCGGCTGGCGGTGGGGCATTTCGACGTGGCGCATGTGCTGGCGCCCATGCCGATCGCGGCGACCCTGGGGCTCAATCCGCTTAGCGTGCCGACCATTGCGCCGATGGCGCTGGGGCTTGGGGGCAATTCGGTGACGGTGAGCCTGGCGCTGTGGGATGAACTGGTGGCTGCGGGCGCGCCGGACGATGTGTCGGCAGGCGAGGTCGGCGCGGCGATGAAACGGGTCGTCGCCCAGCGCGGGGCGGGACGCAAGCTGCGTTTCGGGGTGGTGCACCCGCATTCGGGGCACAACTACGAGTTGCGCTACTGGCTGGCGGCGTCGGGGGTGGACCCGGACCTCGATGTTGAAATTGTCATTGTGCCGCCGCCTCTCCTGCCGGATGCACTGGCGGCGGGGACAGTGGACGGGTTCTGTGTCGGGGCGCCGTGGAATTCGGTGGCGGTGGCAGCGGGGACGGGACGGATCGCGACGGTGAAGGCCGAGATCTGGCGGTCGAGCCCGGAAAAGGTTCTGGGGGTGACCCAGGCTTGGGCGGACAAGAATCCGGAGACGCTGACCGCGCTGATGCGCGCAATCTATCGCGCGTCGGAATGGTGCGGCAACAGGCAGAACCTCGAGGACGTTGCGGCGATCCTGGCCGAGCCGCACTATCTCAACCAGTCCGCCGACATCATGATGCGCGGGTTGTCGGGTGACGTGATGCTGGCGAAGGGCAGGCGGGCGCAGGTCGATGGCTTCTTTATCCCGCACGCACGCGCGGCGACCTTTCCGTGGCAGAGCCATGCCCTGTGGTACTATTCGCAGATGGTGCGGTGGGGGCAGGTCGCGCATACCGCCGGGAATGCCGCCGCCGCCAAGCAGTGCTACCGGCCCGATCTCTATCGCGCGGCGTTGACCCCGCTCGGCGTTCCGGTGCCCGGCGCCAACGCCAAGGTGGAGGGTGCGCTGAGGGAGGCGACACCCGTGGGGGTGACGCAGGGCACGCTGGAACTGGGGCCGGACGGGTTTTTCGACGGGCGGATTTTCGATCCGGACGACCTCGACAGCTACATTCTTCGGCAGAAACCGGAGCAGAATGCATAAAAATTATGCAAATATATAAAAATGCACATTTATAGCCCAAAAGTGCATTGCGCCGGGATGTGATTCCGGTTATTCGTGTTTTCAACGGTGCCTGAGGCACCACCATCATAGGCGTCCAAAGGCGGGCGCCAAGCATTGGCAACGCCGCCAACCTCCAGGAAATCGTCCCTTGATCCGAAGGGCGACCTGGCAGGTTGGCGGCGTTTTTTGTTTGGCACGATCCCGGGCGGTACGCCCGGACCTGGAGAGCGGAAATGACCCAATCCCTGGCCTCGACCGAGCAGCAAACGGCGGCGACCCGCGCGCTGTCCCTGTCCACCGTCGCATTCGGTGTCTGCTTTGCGGTGTGGACGATATTCTCGATCATCGGCATCCAGATCAAAAACGATCTTGGGCTGAGTGAAGCGGAGTTCGGCATCCTGATCGGTACGCCGGTGCTGACAGGCTCGCTGGTTCGTCTCGTGCTGGGCATCTGGACCGACCGCTTCGGCGGACGCGTGGTGTATACGGTGACCATGCTGGCGTCCGCGCTGGCGGCTTTCCTTCTCAGCCTCGCGCAGACCTACCCGATGATGCTTGCCGCGGCGCTGGGCGTGGGACTGGCAGGCGGTTCGTTCGCGGTGGGGGTCGCTTACGTCTCGCGGTTCTACCCGGCGGAGAAGCAGGGCACCGCGCTCGGGGTTTTCGGTGTCGGCAATGTCGGCGCGGCGGTGACGACGTTCTTGGCGCCGTTCGTGCTGGTGGCGCTCGGCTGGCAGGCGGTTGCCCAGATCTGGGCGGTCGTTCTGGTGGCGATGGCGGGCGTGTTCTGGTTCCTCGCCGACGACGATCCGGTCATCAAGGAACGCCGGACCACCGGCGGCAAGGGGCGCAGCTTCAAGGAGGAGTTCGCGCCGCTGAAGAACGTCCAGGTCTGGCGCTTCTCGCTTTATTACTTCTTCGCGTTCGGCGCCTTCGTCGCGCTGTCGCTGTGGCTGCCGCGCTATCTCATCGAGGTCTACGGCTTCGACATCAAGATGGCCGGCATGGTCGCGGTCTTCTACACGGTGCCCGCGTCCGTTTTCAGGGCGCTCGGCGGGCATTTCTCCGATCGGTATGGCGCGCGCACGGTGATGTACTGGATGCTGAGCGTGTCGGCGGCGGTGACCCTGATCCTGTCGATTCCGCAAACCACCGTCATGATGGCGGGTGTCGAGGGGCCGATCTCGTTCGAGATCGCCGTCGGCGCGGTTGTCTTCG
>CAZNHG010000169.1:0-6859 GCA_964572555.1 uncultured Devosiaceae bacterium
AGCCGAAATAGGGCACGACCGCGGTGATACGGCGGGCCGAGGCGCGTCGGAGCGCGTCGGCGAGCACCAGAAGCTCCATCAGGTTGTCGTTGGCCGGGTAGGCGGTGGGCTGGATGATGAAGACGTCCTCGCCGCGCACGTTCTCCTGGATTTCGACGAACACTTCCTGGTCGGCGAAGCGTTTGACCAAACAGTCTGTCAGGGGAAGTTCCAGATACTCGGAGACGGCTTTTGCCAGGGCGCGGTTCGCGTTGCCTGTAACCAGCTTCATTATGCCACCCCAGCGTTCCGCGGCCACCGTGTCATGGCCATGCGGTATCGGCCCTCAGTTGGCGGCCTTGTTAACGCGCGCCGCCGGGCGGCGCAACAGGGCAAAGTGTGGAAACACCGCCAAGTGTCACTCAACTGCAATAATCGCGATCTGCCGGCCCGCGGGCGCACCCGTCCGGGAGCTGTAGCGGTGCGAGAAATAGCGCGCCGGCTGGGCAAATGTGCATCCGCCCGCCTGCGTGGCCCGGGAGATGCCGGCGCGTTCGATCAGGTGGAGGACGTAGCCGGGCAGGTCGAAATGCGCGCGGTCCGCGCCCTCGGGGGTGAACACGAAGGGTGCTGCATCCGCGTCGACTGCGAGGAGCTGTTCGGTGAAATCGGGGCCGACTTCGTAGTTGGGGCCGGAAATCGTCGGGCCGATGGCCGCGTTGATCCGTGCGGGCGTGGCGCCGAGCGCCTGCATTGCCGCGAGCGTGTTGCCCACGATCCCGCCAACGGCACCGCGCCAGCCGGCGTGGCAGGCGCCGATCACGCCCGCTTCCGCGTCCGCGAACAGGACCGGCGTGCAGTCGGCGGTCAGGATGCCCAGCGCGCTGCCGCGTATCGCGGTCACCACGCCGTCCGCTTCCGGGCGCGCCGCCGGATCTGGCGTCGTGCCGAGCGTGACCACATCGGCGGAATGAACCTGTTTCAGCCCGGCGAGGGGCAGGGGCCCGGCGCCGATGGCGGTCAGGGCCAGCCGCCGGTTGTGAGCGACGCGGTCGGCGTCGTCATCGAAGGCATCGGACGTGTTCAGGGTCGCATCGCCGCCCGAATTGCCGCTGCGCCGGCCGAAGAAGCCGTGGCGGATGCCGGGAAGCCTCGTCAGCGTTTCGGCCTGCTCGTAGGGCGGGTGGATCATCGCTTAGGTCCCTGTCGTGCCGTCGAAGGGATATAGGTTCAGCCCGCCGGAGGTGACACACAAGCACTTGAACAGCGTACCCATCTTCTCCGGACCGGTCAGCCGTTCGACGCCCGCTGCAAGCTCCTCCGCCTTGCCGGGGTTGGCGGCGGCGAGGTTCTCGTGGCGCTGCTCGATGCCGAGCGCCGTGAGGAACCGTGCCTGCGTCAAAAGCGGCCCCGGCACCGCGCCGCCCTTGCGGGCCGCTTCGGCCAGCGCGGCAAAGTCGACATGCGTGGTCAGGTCCGCTTCGCCGGGCGCGGCGAGCGGGTCGGCATAGTCGTGTCCCGCGATCGCCTGGAACGTGTCGCCCGTCTGCGTGCGGTCATAGCCATAATCGATGGCGAGCAGCGCGCCCTTCCGCCGGGAAAGACGGTCGGCGATATCCGTCATCACGTCGGCGGCGATCTGTGCGGACTCCCACACTGCGCCGTCCTCGGCATCGCGAACGGCCTCGGGCAGGCTTTCGGCGGGCAGAGGCGTCGGCTCGAGTCCCCAGACGCGCTTGCCGTCCTGAAGCCCGATCACGCGCTCATGCCATGTGCCGCCGGACTTCTGGACCTGCTTTACGGGCAGGGCGTCGAAGAACTCGTTGGCGACGATCAGCATAGGCGTGTCGCGGTCGCCGGCTTCCGAAATCTCGGTGATCCAGTGCGGACTGACCTCGGCCAGCCGGCTCTTCTGCGCGCTGATCAGGTCCGGACTCGATTCCGCCAGCAGGATGCGTGCGGCGTCGAGAAGTCCGGGCACGCGCGCCAGCACGCGCAGCGCGTCGGCCATCAGCGTGCCGCGGCCGCGGCCGAGTTCGACGAGGTCGAAGCCTCGCGGCGATCCCATCGCCTGCCAGGCATTGGCGATCCACACCCCGATCATCTCGCCGAACATCTGGCTGATTTCGGGAGCCGTCACGAAGTCGCCACCGGCGCCCAGCGGATCGCCCGTGCGATAGTAGCCGTGCGTGGGGTGCGACAGGCACAGGCGCATATAGGTCGACAGCGACATCGGACCCGACGTGCGAATCTGCGCGTCGATCTGCTCGGACAGGTCCGGGATGTCAGGCACGGCGCTTCTTTCCGCTCGCGTAGATCACCAGTGCGATGCCGGCGAGCAGGACCGGCACGGACAGCACCATGCCGTAGGTCAGCCAGCCGCCGTAGAGATAGCCCTTGTCGGCGTCGGGCAGGCGCACCGTCTCCACCGCAATACGCGCCACCGCGTAGCCGATGCCGAACACGCCCGCCGTGAGGCCGGGCCGGCGCAATCCGTACGCGACATGGGTGACGTAGCGCAGCACCAGGAACAGCACGAGCCCTTCCAGCGCCGCCTCGTAGAGCTGGCTGGGATGGCGCGGTTCGGGGCCGCCGCCGGGGAAGACGACACCCCAGGGCAGTTGGGTCACGCGGCCGTAGAGCTCGCCGTTGATGAAGTTGGCGATGCGTCCCAGCATCAACCCTAGCGGCGAGACGGCGGCGATCATGTCGACGCCCGAGAGCGGATGCCCGCCCTTGCGCCACGCGAAAATCATCACCGCCAGCACGAGTCCCAGCAGTCCGCCGTGGAACGCCATGCCCCCGTCCCAGGTCTGCACGATCTCCAGCGGATGGCTGAAATAATAGACCGGCTGGTAGAACAGCACGTAGCCCAGCCGTCCCCCGACCACGATAGCGATAACGGCCCAGAAGCCGAAATCGTACCATTGCGAGGCGCTGAACGGCGGCTCGTTGTTCTTCCACAGCGTGTGGCGTTTCAGCAGGGATGCGCCATAAAGCACGCCCAGCAGCACGCCGACGAGGTAGGCCAGGCCATACCAGCGCACGGACAGCGGACCGAGGGAGAACAGGACCGGATCAATGTCGGGAAAGGGCATGCGTGCTCCTTGTGACGGTTGGCGGAAGATGCGGTGCGCGGCGGCACTGGTCAAGCCGGGCTTTGCATCCTAAATAGGGTGAAAAGGCGCCGCGCCTTGCGGGCGGCGGTCAAGTGAAAGGTGTTTCGCCAATGACCCAGAGCAGCAACAGGATTTTCGACGATCTCGGACGGCTGATGAACGACGCGGCCGGCCTTGCAGATGGCGTGCGGCGCGAGATCGAAACGGTGGTGCGCTCGCAGATGGAGCGCTTCGTCAACGACATGGATCTGGTCAAACGCGAGGACTACGACGCGCTGCGCGAGCAGGTCCAGTCCCAGAACGAGGACATCGAGGCCCTGCGCAAGGAACTCGATGCGCTGAAGTCGAAGAAGAAGACGGACTAGCCACTCCGTGCGGCTCGCTGTCATTTCCGACGTGCACGGCAACGCGCACGCGCTGGAAGCCGTGCTGGCCGATATTGCCGGTCAGGCCGTCGAGCTGACGGTCAATCTCGGCGATCACCTGAGCGGCCCCATGGAAGCGGGGCGCACCGCCGACATGCTCGTTCTCCGCGACTTCCCTTCCATAGCAGGCAACCACGACCGCTGGCTGATCGACCCGCCCGAAGGCATGCGCCTTCGGCTCGAGGACTGGTCGCATCCGCAGCTCGCCGGCTCCCATCTCGACTGGATCCGCTCCCTGCCGCCGACGCGCGTGGTCGAGAACGATATCTTCATGTGCCACGCCACGCCTCAAGACGATATGACCGGGTGGCTCGACGAATTCGTCGGCACCGACCGCACCGCACCGGTGCCGCTCGAGCGCGTCGAGCCGCTGGCGGAGGGACTCGACTATTCGCTGCTGCTGTGCGGGCACACGCACATCCCCCGCATGGTGCGGCTGTGCGACGGGCGGTTGATCGTCAATCCGGGTAGCGTGGGCTATCCCGGATTCCGCATGCGCGGCGACAACGGCCTGTCCTGGTCCGCCGGCGCCCCGCATGCGCGCTACGCCATCCTCGAGAAGACCCGCCATGGCTGGTCCGCCGACTTCCGCGCCGTCGCCTATGACTGGGACGCCAGCGCCGCCATCGCCGAAAAGACCGGAGCGCCGGAGATTGCGCAGGCGCTCGTCACCGGCTGGGTTGGCGCCTGAGTCGGGGCGTGCTAGGGTTCAATTTGTCCGCGTAACTGGCGATTTCAGATGGACCACCATCGGGGAGCGCGGGCACGGTGCGCCGATCGCCTGGGCGGCCGGGACTACTCCCGGTTCAACTCCAACCTGAAGGAGCCGCCCCATGGACGCACACATGCAGCTTCTCGCGGCCAATGATTCCGACATCTTCACCCATATCGACGCCGAGGGCCGGCGCCAGGCCGATGGCCTGGAGATGATCCCCTCGGAAAACTATACCTACCCGGAAGTTCTCGCCGCGCTCGGCACCGTCCTGACCAACAAGTACTCAGAAGGGTATCCCGGCCGGCGCTACTATGGCGGGCAGAGCGAGACCGATGCCATCGAGACGATCGCGCGCGAGCGTGCCTGTGCGCTGTTCGGCGCCGAGCACGCCAATGTACAGCCGCTTTCCGGCTCCCCGATGAACCAGGCCGTCTACTTCGCCCTGCTTGAGCCGGGGGACACGGTTCTCGCCATGGATCTCAGCCATGGCGGCCATCTCACGCACGGCGCGCCAGTCTCGCATATGGGGCGGGTGTTCAACTTCGTGCGCTATCGCACGGAAAGCGATGGCCGCATCGATTTCGGCGAACTGCGCAAGCTGGCGTTGGAGCATCGCCCCAAGCTGATTCTTGCGGGCTATTCCTCCTATCCGCGCGACTACGACTATGCCGCCTTCAAGGCCGTTGCCGACGAGGTCGGGGCGCTGACCATGGCGGATATCTCTCATATCGGCGGGCTCGTCGCGGCGGGGGTGATGCGTAATCCCTTCGATTCCGGGTTCGATGTCGTGACCACGACCACGCACAAGTCCCTGCGCGGTCCGCGGGGCGGCCTGATCCTGTGCCGCAAGGGGCTGGCGAAGGCAATCGACTCCTCCGTCTTTCCGGGCCTGCAGGGCGGGCCGCACATGAATCAGGTCGCGGCATCGGCCGTTGCGTTCGGGAAGGCGGCAACGCCCGAATTCCGGGTTCATGCCGCGCAGGTGCTCGCCAATGCGGGCGCGCTCGCCACGGCGTTCACCGCGGCGAATGTGCATCTGGTCACGGGCGGCACCGACAATCACCTCATGGTCATCGACACCATCGCCAGTTTCGGGATCGACGGCCGGCAGGCCGAGGAGGTGCTCGACCGCATCGGAATCACCGTGAACAAGCAGGTCATTCCCGACGATCCACGTCCGCCCCTGCGCCCCAGCGGTGTGCGCCTGGGCACGCCCGCCTGCACGACTCGCGGCATGGACGAGGAGGACATGGCCCAGCTCGCCGCCTGGATCACGGCCGCATTGCGGGCGCCGGACGACGACGATCTGCTCGCCGGTCTGCACGGCAAGGTTACCGCGCATTGCCGGCGTTTTCCCGTTCCCGGGCTCGAGGCCAACCTGCCCAAGGCCGCTGTCGGCGAGTCTTCCACGACTTTTGGTGCCCCGCCGGGCGTATGAACTTTTCGTGTCGCCGTTGGCGCGCAAAGGCCGGTGGGACCGGGCGTTTCGCCTGTTGAGAACGTTCGTCTTTAAGGAGTTGTTAACATAGACGGGCGGATCATCCACAGCAGAATGCCATCCGCGTCCGGCGCGCCGCGTGCCCTTGGCTGGCGGGGCGGTATAGGGTCGGGCCCGTGATGACGATTCGTAGCCGCGTATCCTGGCTGCGTCCCGTTCGAGTTCCTTTGCGTAAAGCCGCGTTCCGGCGCGGCCAAGTCAAACAACCCACACGAATGCGGGGCCCGCACTCATGTCGCTTCTTCTGGATATCGAGCCTGACCGCACTGTCCATCCCGTCGATCTCATCGAGCATATCGCCGCGATCAACGATTGGGCGTTCGAGCGTCAGAATGCCGATGAAATCTCCATTTCCGTGCGCGGCGGGTGGAGCGACTACCATGTCTCGTTCAACTGGATGGACGAGTTGGAGAGCCTTCACGTCGCAGCGGCGTTCGACCTCAAGGTGCCGGACGCGCGCAAGGGGGAAGTGAAGCAGCTCGTCGCCATGATCAACGAGCAGATGTGGATCGGGCATTTCGACATCTGGCGCCAGGAAGGCGTGGTGTTGTTCCGCAACTCGCACCTGCTCACCGGCGGCGCCGAGGTGTCGCCCCAGCAGTCCGAGGCGCTGCTGCGCTCGGCCACGGATGCGTGCGACCAGTACTATCAGGCCTTCCAGTTCGTGGTCTGGGCCGGCAAGACGGCGCAGGACGCCCTCAGCGCGGTCATGTTCGAGACCATGGGCGAGGCCTGAGCCGGAGACAGGTGACATGAGTGAACAGGATCGGGCGGACACCATCGGTGTCGACGACTTCTTCAAGGTCGACATCCGTACGGGCACGGTCGTCGAGGCGCGGGATTTTCCCGAAGCCCGCAAACCCGCGATCATCCTTCACATCGATTTCGGTCCCGAGCTGGGGGTCAAAAAGTCGTCGGCGCAGATCACCGTGCACTATTCTCCCGAGGAACTCGTGGGGCGGCAGGTGATGGCGGTGGTCAACTTCCCGCCGCGCCAGATCGGCCCGCTGCGGTCCGAGGTGCTCACGCTCGGGTTCGAGGACGAGGCGGGTGCCATCGTCCTGGCGTCCGTGGACAAGCCCGTGCCCAACGGCAAGCGGCTGATGTAGCGCCGGGCCGGCCA
>CAZNHG010000170.1:0-6841 GCA_964572555.1 uncultured Devosiaceae bacterium
TCGTTTGGAACGTGATGACGCTGGACGGCTATTTCGAAGGGCCCACGGCGTGGGATCTCGATATGCACGGAACCGTCTGGGGCGAAGAACTCGAGGCCTTCTCGCTGGAGCAGGGCGAGGAGATCGGCACCCTGCTGTTCGGCCGCCGGACCTATGAGGGCATGGCGGCCCACTGGACTCAGGAGAGCGCGGCCGAGGAGAGCGCGGACATCACCGACATGATGAACAGCATCGAGAAGGCCGTTGCCTCGCGGACGCTCGAAAGCGCGGACTGGAACAACACGCGGCTGCTGTCGGGCGAGGCGACGGAATCGGTCAAGGCGCTCAAGGCCGAGGACGGCAAGGACGTCTTCGTATTCGGTAGCGCCGAACTGGTGGATGCGCTCCTCGCGGCGGGTCTCGTGGACGAGTATCGCGTCTGCCTCGCCCCCGTGATGCTGGGCAGCGGCAATCCGCTGTTCAAGCCGGGCGGCCCGCGTCACGATCTCGACCTGCTGGAAAGCCGTCCGCTGAAGACGGGCGGGGTGCTCCTGCGCTACGGGGTGCGGTGAGGCGATGCGGCAGGTTCTGTTCATCCACGCGGCCGGGCGGCTTGAAGAGGGAAGCGGCTCACTGGTCGCCTATCTGAGGGATGAACTCGGCGCCGGGTACGACGTGAAGGCGCCGGAAATGCCCGAACCCGATGCACCCGGCGGCCCGGCCTGGCTGGGCGCGGTGGATGCGCTTCTTGCCGACCTGCCGCCGGACGGCATCCTGGTCGGGCATTCGTTGGGCGGGTCCGTGCTGATCAAGTGTATCGCCGAACGGCAGCCGGGGCTGCGTGCGGCGGGGCTGGTTACCGTGGCCGCTCCGTTCTGGGGTGAGCCGGACTGGGAGGTGGACGCGTTCCGTCTGCCGGAGGGGTGGCCGGATGCGCTCGGTGGCATCGGGCGGATCGTGCTCGTGCACAGCCGTGACGACGACGTGGTGCCGCCCAGCCACATGGCGGTCTACAAACGGCACCTGCCGCGGGCGGAAACCCGGACGGTGGCAGATTGCGGGCACGTCTTCGACCGGGGCGGACGCGGTGCGCTGGTCGAGGAAATCCGGCGATCCTGATCGTGTCGACGGTGCTGAACCGGGTGTAGGCGCTATTCCGCCGCCCGATGTGCGCGGGCCGAGTGTATCGGCGTGGGGATGAAGGCGAAGTCGCGGTCGAAGGGGAAGGTCGGGTGCGCCTTGCGCGTGCGGGGCAGGCGTTTGACGTCCTGGTCGACTACGCCCGGCGAAAGGGCCATCAGATTGGGATTGGCGATGCCGGCGAGATCGGGCGAGAGGTAGCCCGACTTGACCACGACGATGCGGGCAGTGCGCGGGTCGAGGTCCAGAAGCTCGAAATCGGCGAAATCGTGATAGGGGCGGCGGCGGGCGGCCAGAACGAGGGTGATGCCGCCGATGGCGACGACCGCCTGACGCTCGGACGGATTTTTACCCTCGTCGAGATTGAGTACCTCGGCTTCAGCCATGACCGGATCGCTGCCTTCCGGGTCGAGCGAGGCGCCGATGGTGAGCCGGACAGTCGTGCCAACGCCGGCGCCGAAGGCCTTTTCGACGGCGGGCAGATCGGTGATGCCGGCGACGATGGTATCGGTGGCGCCGCGGGCGATGAGTTCTGCGAGCATGTCGGCGCGGTCGCCGACGCCGCCACCGGTCGGGTTGTCGCCGCTGTCCGCCAGAACGACCGGTCCGGTCGGGCTGGCGAGCGCTTCATCGACCATCGCGGAGAGGGAGCCGGTGCGGCAGCCGAAATCGAAGCCGGTGCGGGCGTCCCAATAAGCCTGGGCCAGCAGGGTCGCCTCGTGGTCGAGCACGTCGCTGTCGGTGCCCGTGAGCACGGCGGCGGCGGTGACGCGGGGTTCGTCCGCCCAGACATACCCCACATTGAGCGAGGCATCCCAAACACCGTCGCGGGCGTCGATGCCGGGGAGAAGGGCGTAGAGGCTGCGCGCGGGCTCGTCGACGGTCGAGGTGCGTTCGCCGGGCAGGGAGACCGGTACCGGGGCCCAGACGATATGCGGGCGGATGCCGGTCTTCAGGCTCTCGACCAGCATGGAGACGGTGCGCCGCTGGGTTTGCTCGACGTCGATATGCGGGGCCGTGCGGTAGGTCGAATACATGTCGAGCGCGTCGATGATGCGCTGGGTGAGGTTGCCGTGCAGGTCGTAGCTGGCGCCGATGCTGCATCCGGGTCCGACGACTTCCCGCGCGGCAGTGATCCAGTCGCCCTCGGCGTCCTCCAGACCCTCGACATGGACGGCGCCGTGCATGGCGAGATAGAGCCCGTCCAGCGGCAGAAGCGCTTCGAGGCGTTCGAGGAATTCGGCCTTGAAGGCCTCGTAGGTGTCGCGCGCCACCGGTCCGCCCGGCACGGCGCGGGCGTGCAGGGTCGGCAGGAATTCGGCGTCGTAATCCTTGAGGAAGGCGAAGTAGGGCGCGGCCGTCATCTCGCTGCCGCGCACGACGCCAAAGTCGTTCTCTCGCTGAAGGACAGGGTTGTAGGTGCTGCATTCCGTGTGGATGCCGCCGTAAGCGATGCGCATGTAAATTCCGCCTTGTGTACCCGTGACTTCCCCGACTTTATGAAGGATTCGATTCAGGCGGAAGGGGGTGCCGGGCTTTATGGATGGCCGGGCGGCGGAGGCACCCGGCCACGGGGTTCAGGCGGTCTCGGCTTCGTGGGCGGGCTCGTGCGCTTTCGGCCAGTAGGTGCCGATGCACCAGATGCCGCCTTCGGGGTCGCGGCAGATGAATTCGCGGCTGCCATAGTCGCGGTCCCGCAGCTCCTGTTCGATGGTGGCACCGGCGGCGCGGGCGCGCTCGTAGACGGCGGTGACGTCGGGCACGGCGATGTAGATGGCCGTGCCGTTGCCGCTGCCGGGGTCGCCGACAAGGCGGCCGAACTCGTCGTCGCGGCTCTGGCCGACCATGATCATCGAGGCGCCGAAGGCGAGCTCGGCGTGGGCGACGCCGCCCGACGGGTCGGTGTACTTGACGTGGACGGTAAAGCCGAAGGCGTCGCACAGCCAGGCGATCATGCGCTCGGGATCGCGGAACTGGAAGGTCGGGAAGACGCGGGGCGGTTCGATGGTTTCGGTGGTCATTTTCGGGGCACCTCCTTGGTGTGTGTGGTCCGTTTCTAGACCTGCCTGGGCCGCCCGGATTGTACGAATGTTACCCCGGCTGTGTGCCGCGCCAGGCCTGCGGGGTGAGGCCCGCGAACTGGTGGAAGTCGCGGATGAGATGGGCCTGATCGGCATAGCCCGAGGCCGCGGCGATGTCGGCCCAGCCGGCTGACTCATGCCGGGCGAGGCGTTGGGCGCGGGTGAAGCGCATGATGCGGGCGATGGCCTTGGGCGCCATGCCGACCTCCGCGTTGAAGCGGGCGACGAGGTGCTTGCGGCTCCAGCCGATTTCGCGGGCGAGGGCGGCGACGGGGAGCGTGCCGTGGCTGGTACCGAGCCGGGTGAAGGCCCACGCGATCTCGGGCGCGGGCGCTGCTGCGCGCACGAGACGCCCGGTGACCGCCTGTTCCGCGATGTCGAAACGGGTCTCCCAATCCGGCGCACCGGCCAGCCGAGCCGAAAGATCGCCCAGGCGCCTGTCGCCGAAGTCGGCAACCGGGATCATGCGGGCGGTCAGCTCGCTCATGGGCAGGCCGAAGAAGCGGCGGGCACCCAGGGGTGTGAAATCGATCTGCAGGCAGTGGGAGGTGCCGTGCGAGCGGATATGGACGGGGCCGTCGTAAAGCCCGGCGATGAAGCTCGGGATGCCGTCGTCCGCTCCCGGCTCATGGCCGAGCGCTATCTCGAAGGGCCTGCCGAAGCTGACGATCAGCGGAATCGTCAGCGAGGCGGTTTCGAGCTGGCGGGCGGTGCCCTGGAAATGCTCGCGATAACCGGTGATGCCGGTGTAGCAGGCCGCGAGGTCCGGTCGCGGGGCGCGGCGATACAGCTCGACGGGGCCGTCGAGTCCGGCAATGCTGTCATGGGTCGCCGTGCGGTCGCTTTGGGTCATGGCCGTGCCCCGCCTTTCGCGTGCGCCATTTTACGACGGGGCGCGCTTGCGGGTCACGTGGAAAGTGTACGGGGCTCAGATGCCGATGCCGTAGTAGCCGAGCGCGTCGCCGATCTCTTCTTCCTCGTAGCCGAAATGGGAGATCAGGAGCTTTTCGAGGGTCTCGTAGATTTCGCGGGTGGTTTCGAAATTGTCCGGGCCGGGATCCTGCAGAAGCGCGTTCAGGGCGTCGATCAGGCGCACCAGCAGCTCGTGGACGATCTCGTGCTCGGCCATCAGGCGCTCGACCACCCTGCGGAAGGCTTCCGCCTTGTCGCTGAGGTGCGGGAAGATGGCCTGGTCCTCGATACTGTGGTGGGTGTGGATGATCTGGCAGTGCTGGCCGCACAGGGCGCCGAAGCGGCGATAGTTCTCCAGCATCGGCATGGCCCCGGCCCGCGCATTGAGCTCTTCGGCGCCGATGGTGCCCGCCTGCGCCTGCTCGATCATGTCGCGCAGGACCTGCATGTTCTCGCGGAAGTGGTTGTGGATCATCTGCAGGTGCCGGCCGGGCGCGCGCTGTTCGATGGTCAGGTCATCGAATTTCGGGCCGGTGGGGCGGGTGGAGTCGTCGGGGAGTTCGATGTCGTCGATCATGGCGCGCATTGTTTCCATGCACCCCGCATCTGTCCAGCCATGCCGCCGGACAAAAAACGGCCCCGCCGGGAGGAGGAGCGGGGCCGTTCAGTGTGGTCCGGGGGATGGACCGCAGGGAGTTACTGGATCTTGAAGGAATAGACGTGGTTGTTGAGCACGTCGGGGAGCGACTTCTTGTAGAAGCCGACATAGAGGCAGCTACCGCGCAGGCTCGGCTCGGAGCAGACCTTCACGTTGGCGTGCTCGAAGACCCTGATCGAGGCGATGCGATCCTTCCAGGCGTCCTCGACGAAAGGCGTGCGGGTCGACTCGGTGACGCAGAAGTGCTGGCCCTTGAACTCGACCTCGCTGTAGAAGCAGACCTTGGGATCGGTCGGCTCGGGGCGATCGTTGTCAACAGGGCAGCGCTGCCGGGGGCACGGATCGTTGGGACCCGGGATGAGGGTCAGAGTCCGCGTCGGTACAGAATACGTCTGCGCCGGCGCGACCGAAGTGAAAAGGAAAACCGCGGTGGATGCGGCGGCGGCGATGGCGAGAATGCGGTCGATCATTTTACGTCTCCATTCTGGCAGTGGGGGCCTTTGGGGGCCGTTGCAAATGAGACGCGGGACGCTGGAAAGAGGTTCAAACATTTTTCGGACCGGCCGCACGATCTTCCCAACGCTTTGAAAACAAAAAAGAACCGGGCGCCGAGGCGCCCGGTAGACAGGTTTTTTTGAGATTTTTCGGGGACCGCTTTAGCGGCAGATGATGTGGTGGCCGCGGCGGTAGCAGTCGTCGCGGTCACTGTCGAAGCGGAAGCCGCCGTTGCCGAAGCGGAACGTGAACTCGGCGCTGCTGCCGCGGTGGTGGCGATAGCGGGGGTAGTCGCGGTGACGATGCCCCCAGCGCGGGCCGCGGGGCGGCACGACGCGTTCACGATGGTACGGCCGGTCCGTCAGGTAGTTCGAGGAAACCCAGCCGTCGCGGCCGTGCTGGCGGATATAGCACCAGCCATTGCGGCGGCAGGTCTGCACGTCCACCCACTCGCGCGGCTTGAGCACGTCGATGACGCGATAGCCGGTGCCCGGGCCGGAACGCACGTTCAGCGCGTTGGTGGTTTGAGCGGGGCTCGCCATGGCTGCGCCGGTCAGGAGGATCAGGCCGGCACAGGCTGAAGCGATCAGTTTGTAGGTGCGAGAAGTCATGGTTTCATCCTCTGTCTGGAGTTGATCCAACGTCCCTCAGCGTCGGTGCCGGTTATTGGCCGGCTTGGCATGCGGGGCTTTCTCGTCGCCTCTGCATGATGGGTTCCAAGCTAGCGCGTGCTAGCTGAACCCTGGCTGAATGGGATTGTCAGGGATGAAAACGGCCCGCGTGAGGCGGTCCGGGGATCGGGGCGGGGAGGCCGGTCGCTACCAGACGCGGTAGGAGCTGACCGCGCCGTGCAGGAAGCGGCTCAGGTGCGGCTCGTCGCTGGAGATCGTCTCGCACCACGAGCCGAAGTTGAACTCGCGGCAGACATGGGCGGAGACGTCGCCCTCGACCGAGACCGAGTGGAAGGCGTTGTCGTAGCCGTAGAGCGCGAGGTCTGACACGACGCGCCCGGAGCGCGAACATACGCTCTCGCCGGTGAAGTTGTCGCCGGTGTGAAAGCATATGGTTCCGCTGCCGCGCAGGGTGCGCTCGAGTTGGGGCGGGAAGAAGCCGTTGCCGACCGATGTCCCGAATCCCAGGTCGTGGATGCCGGCCCAGCCGCGATTGCCCTGATGGTCGATGCGGCACCAGCGCATGGTGCAGCGCTCGACCGTTACATCGGTGCCTTCGGGCATGGAAGAGACGACATCGTATTTTACGCCCGGTCCGAGCCGCAGGGTCACATCGTCAATCGTCGTTGCGGTATCGCCTGCAAGGGCGCCTCCCGCCGGCAGGGCGAGGAGAGTGGCGGCGAGCATGGCGGCTTTCACGACGGTTCCGATCGGGGCGGGCATGGCGTCCTCTTTCAAGCGGCTGGCGGCGTCGGGCCGGAGTATGGCCCCAAGCCGCCTTGCGATTCAAGGCTTTGCGGGGACGTGCCAACAGGAACGGCCCGGCTGATGAGGCCGGGCCGCCGGATCAGTCCCGGGCCGGGAACGTTGGAGCTTCCGTTCTGATTGAATCAGAACGGAAGCTC
>CAZNHG010000171.1:0-6815 GCA_964572555.1 uncultured Devosiaceae bacterium
TTGGCGGCTACACCGCATCGCCCCAGCTACCCCTGTGCCAAGGGGGTCAATATTGCACGCCGGTAAGGGGGCAATATTGAACGCCGATTGACATTCATGGCACTGTTCGAGATCGACCTCCTGGCTGTGGGCGCCGGTGCCTTCCATGCAAGCGCGTGTGCGTTTGTTCGAAGCGATCTGTCGGGCGCCGTGCCCACATCTCTGGCGTGCCGCTCATTTGAATCTATGCATTAGTTCAGTCGCATAAGAGCGTGAATTGACGTGCAAATGTTCTCGTGGCGCTATCGGCGCCTCCTTGGATCTGGCAAGCGGACTACTGACGCCACATGCCTTCGCTGCAGACATTGGGATGGGGCGATGTCCGACAATTGGCTCATTGGTGCCAATTGGGGCAAAAGGATCGGTTCCGAGCTTGAGCGCTCGAAATTTGCGACAAATCAGCGAGTTTCCCCAGCTGGTTTCAGCGGCCTTCAGTGGCCAGCTTCTTTCTGGTGCCGGAAGGCCAGAATGTACACCGCGTCATCCAGGGGATCGTGCTCGTGGCGGTAGAGAGCCACCTAGCCGGAATCCCCAAAGGGAATGACCAACTCGCGCAGCTCTGGCGCGTCAGGCAAGGGACGGCCAATATCAGGACTCGTCTCCAGCAGCATGAGGTGCTGTTCAATGGCCTGGCCTGCCCTTTGTGCAGCTTCCGAAGCCTTGGCAGCCAGAAGACGTCGACATCGTTCCAAGCCTTGCACGGCACCTTCGGTAACGACTACTTGCGGCACTCCGGTGCGGGCTCTTCGTCATCAGTGCCCCAGGTGCTCAACCAGTTGCTGACTTCCTTACCGGAGAGGTGGCGGCCGCTTTCCTTGTAGGCGCCCCACGACGAGAGAGCCTCCTGCTTGAAGCTTTCGCGGGCTTCCTCGCGCTCGACATACTGTTGAATAGCTTCGAGCATGATCCAGTGCGACGATCGGCGGCGCTGGCTGGCGAGCTGCTGCACGCGCTCTTTCAGAGTGTTGTCGATCTTGAGAGAGGTCGCCATGATGGCCTCATATCACGTAGTAATACCATGTGATGATGTAGGCCTTTGCGGCTTCCAAGTCTATTCCGGGGGGTGTGTTGGAAGTGTTATGTCGCCGGTCTCGGGAATACGTAACAGACGAAGGTGACGAGCAGCAGCGCCGACGAGACGCACGATGGCATCATCGTTGGGGAAGATGCCCACGACATCGGTGCGCCGCTGACCATGGGTGCTAAAGGACTGCCCGATGCCCCGCGTTGCGCTCTACGCCAGCTATTCGTCCGACAACCAGCAGAACGGCGCGAGCCTCTATCGTGAAAGGATCGCTACAAAAAACACGGAGATCAGTCCGGGGCAGGCGGCCTGGCCTTTAACCACACCGGTTGCGATTACGGCTTCAACACCCCCACCACCGACAGGGGTGTTAGAGATTTCGGCGCATCTATTGAAGGCGCTCAGCGATCCACAACTTGATCAGGGATTGCCGCGTCACGCCCAAGTGGCGAGCCCGCTCGTCCAAGCCATCCACGACCCAGGCGGGGAAGTCCACATTCACGCGCCTGGCCTGTTCGTTCGGGCGTCTCGCCTGAGACCAATCCAGCGCCTCGCTGACGTCTTCTCCTGCGTCGAACTTCTTGTCGAATTCAGTTGCCTTCATAGTAGCCGATCTCCTCTTTCCGGGCGCGGCGCACTGATATGATCCGCACCGTATCGCCTCGCGGGCTCCAGACGGCCGTCCAGTGCTTGCCCTCAATCTTGCCGATCGAGAGGAAACGTGGCTCGTCCTCTGTCCTGGCTGGCGCTTCGAGCATCCACGGATCATCCCAAAGGGCCTTTGCCTGGTCGAAGTCGATACCGTGTTTCGCCAGATTCGAGGCGCTCTTAGCGGGGTCATACTCAAAATCCATGCTGAAATATGGTATAGTAATTGTCCATTTTCAAGTATGGCTTATGTGACCACCGCCGCTGGCCTGGCCCTCCGATATTCGGAGGTCTCCGGGCCAGGCCGGCTTCAATCTCGACTATCCCGGTGGCGTCAACGCCGACGTCAGGCATTCGGGGCGGTTTGCCGGCGACGGCCAGCAACACGGTCTGACCGGGTCGCTAGCGGTGAGCTAGTGAGCACCGGTTGGTGTTCGCAAGGGTGCCATCGATCAGGCCCGACCGGCTTGCAACTTCCGCACGTTTGAATAGTACCCTACTCGAACCTTGGCATGAGGTCGCTACCGCTACCACGCAACGATGGCAAAGCGATGGGCTGCGGTCTGGCGGAGCCGCTGCGCCAACGGCGCGGCCCGCATGCCTTTGCCGTAAAGACTGGCGACGGAGAGGCTGCGGAAGGTGGTGAACCCAGCTCCTTCAAGCCCGGTCTGGAGCGTTGGCCGATCAAGTCCAGTGGAGTAGGGGAGTTGCGCCCTGATTTGCTCATGGCGCGTCCTGTCACCCCCGCCCCGATCGGATCGGCTGTTCCCATCCAACCTGTCGGCGAGCCATCTCTTGAACTTGTCCATGCGCGTGGTCTGGGCCGCCCAGTTCCCATCAACGACAATCAGGCGGCCGCCCGGACGAAGCACCCGGCGCCACTGGTGATAGGCAGCATCGGGATCCGTCAGCGTCCAGGCAAGGTGCCGGGTGATCGCCAGGTCAAAGCTGTCGTCCGCGAGCAGCTGCAAGGACTCTGCGTCCGCCAGAAGACCTGTCCAGTGTTCGCCTTGCAGTTTGGTGCGGGCGATGTCGAGCATGGGCTCGGAAAAATCGATCCCCGTAACAGTGGCGCCGAGGTTGGTCAGGACGCGGCTGACTTCGCCCGTGCCACAGGCAATGTCCAGCGCCGTGTATTGCTCCAGCGTATCCGTTACCGTCAGGTCACATGCCTGGCGGATGAGGCGATGCCATTCGGGCATGCCGAAGCGGTCACAAATGGCGTGTGAGATGGACTGGTCGAATGTCGCCGCCCGGTCGGACCAATAGGCGCGGATTTCCTCCTTGAGCGAAAAGTTGGAGAGCGTTTCAGATGGTTGGTTTGTGCTCACAGTTGGGCATCCACATAGTGCGAGCCACGGCTCGTGGTCTCGAGATTGGTTTTGACGCGATAGGTTTCGCCAATGGCGGGGAGTGCGAGCACATGACCCGGATCGCCGTCGGCCAGGACTTCGCCCTTGCGCAACAGAACCAGGCGGTCGCAAAACTGTGCCGCAAGGTTCAGGTCGTGCAGCGCCGCCAGAATGATCGTGCCGCGTTCGCGCGCGGTTCGGTGCACTGCGGTCATGATCGATAACTGGTGATGCAGATCGAGCGCGCTCGTGGGCTCGTCGAGCAGAAGGGCTTCGGGTCGGCGCACCAGTGTCTGCGCGACCGCCACCATCTGGGCCTGTCCGCCGCTGAGATGTGCCACACCGCGATCCGCCAGATGGGAAAGCCCGAGCTCCGAGAGGACCTCGGCCACATCATCGAGATCGTTCGCCCCCACACGCCAGCCACTGGTCTGCTTGAGCGCCAGCAGCACGCTCTCAAACACCGTCAGGGCCGCGTTGCAGCCGAAAGCTTGCGGCATATAGGCAACCTTCTGGCTAAGATGCCGACGCTTGAGGCCGTGGAGATCAACATCTCCCAGCGCTACGGCACCTGCCCAGGGGCGCAGGAGTCCGGCGATCGTCTTGAACAGGGTCGACTTGCCCGATGCATTGGGGCCGATCACGCCCACAAATGTGCCCGGTGCAATGCGTGGCAGGTCGACCCGCGTGAGTATCTCGGTCCGGCCATAGCCGGCCGTCAAACCGGATATTGTCAGTGTCATTGGAGCCGCTCCCTGCGGGTGGTCAGAATGATCGAGACGAACACCGGGATGCCGATCAGCGAGGTGATGATGCCGATCGGATAAACGACGCCCGGCGTGATCATTTTCGCCGCGATCGAGGTGAGCGAGAGAACGAGCGCGCCAACCAGGGCCGCGAGCGGCAGGAAGTAGCGTTGGTCCTCACCAACCAGCATGCGGGCGATATGTGGCCCCACCAGCCCGACAAACCCGATCGTGCCCACAAACGAGACGGCGGTTGCCGCCAGAAACGAGATGGCGACCAGCATCTCCACGCGGAGACGCGCGACATCGATCCCAAGACTCTGGGCCGTCTGCTCGCCCATGCGCAAGGCCGTCAGCTGCCAGGTCCGAACCAGACAAAACGGTATGACGACGACCATGAGCCCGGTGCCCAGGCCGATTTTCTCCCAGCTTGCGCGCGATAGCGACCCCATCATCCAGAAAACGATCTGGGAGAGCTCGTCCTCGGATGCGACATACTGCATCATCGCGAGCGCAGCGGAGAAGGTGAAAAAGATGGCGATGCCGAACAGCACCATGGTTTCCGAACCCACGCCCTTGAGCCGGGTTGCCAGTAGCAAAACCCCGCAGGTCGCAAGGGCAAAGACAAATGCGTTGACGGTAACCAGCAAGCTGCCAAAGATCGGTGCGACCCCGAGGCCGAGAACAATGGCAAGCGAGGCGCCGAAACTTGCCGCAGATGACACGCCGAGCGTGAAGGGCTCGGCGAGGGGGTTGTTCAGTATGGTCTGCATCTGCGCGCCCGCAACGGCCAGGATTGCCCCGACAAGCACGGCGGTGACGGCAACGGGCAAGCGGTAGTCCCAGACAATGACCTCCATCTTCACCCCGTGCGCCGACTTGTTCATCAGGGTCTCGAGGACAATCGAAACGGGAAAGTTGCCGGGCCCGTTGAAGACGTCCGTCAAAAAGCTTGCGAGGAGCAGGAGGCCGGCGATGGCCACGATTCCAGCCCGTCGGACTGACTGCTGGCGATAGCCTTGGCGCAAGACCGCTTCGGATGCCACTGCCATTATTGGTCTCCCTTGAATGACCGAAAGCCCGCCGGCCATTTCGGTCGGCGGGCCCTGTTTGCTGGATCAGCCGTCGGTTTCAAGCGAGGCCCAGAACACGCCGGAATTGTCGATCGGCAGGAAACGTTCGTGCAGCTCATCGAAGGTTTCCGCCGGATCGAGATCCGCAAAGCGGTCCGGATACATCCACTTGGCGAAGGCCTGCATAGCCTCGAAGTGGAAGGGGCTGTTGTAGAACTGGTGGTAAATGCCGTGGAACCGGCCATTCTTCACGGCAGTCAGTTCACCCCAACCCGGGCGGCTGGCGAGTGCCGCCAGCTGCTCCTGTACAGCCTCGGGCTTGGCTTCATAGCCAAAGGCCACGGCCGTCGTATCCGGTACCGTCTCGGTCCAGTTGGCGCCGCTCCCGATAATGATATCGGGATCATCGACAAAGATGGCCTCGGGATTCACGGTGCCGCCGAAGCCGGGATACTTGCTGCTTCCCCAGTTCTTGCCGCCGGCAAGTTCCACAAGGCGACCCAGGTTGGCGCTGCCGAATGTGCTGCAGCAGCTGTTGGGATTGTAGCCGGCGGCCCGCTCGATGAAGACGGTTGGCTTGTCCGCCTCCGCGATCGTCTCAACTTCGGCATAAAGCCGGTTCATCTGCTGGTTGTAGAAGTCGACGAAGGCGTCTGCGTTGTCGCGCTCATCGAAAATGCGCCCGTAAATGTTCAGGCTCGGTACGGTGTTCTGCGTCGGTCGTTGGCGGAAATCGACAAACACCGTGGGAATGCCGGCCTTGTCGAGCTTCTGGGTAATGCCGCTTTCGCGGGCCGCATTGAGTTCGCCGAGATTCATGAACACGATCTCGGTCCCAAGCGAGATGACCTTTTCAAGACTGTACTGGGCATCATTGGGACTGCCGAGATTGGCGATATCGGTTATCTCGGGAAACTTGGCCAGGAACTTGCGGTAGGCATCCGGGTCATACTTTTCGAGATCATCCTTCCAGCCGACGATACGTTCGAACGGGTTGTCGCGGTCGACTACCGAGATCGCATAGATCATGCGGCTTTCGCCCAGAACGATGCGGGAGGGATCCCGGGGGACCTCGACCGTGCGTCCGGCCACATCGGTGATTTCGATTGTCTGAGACAGCGCTGGCGCAGTTGCGCCCAGCACAAGGGTAAGCGCCGCACAGGCGGCGCCAAGAATGGTCTTCATCGTCTTCTCCTTCCAGGTTCAAGGCCTGGGGTGTTAAGCGAATCCCGGAAGACGCAACGACGTATCCCCTTTGCGACGCAAGGCGCCGCGACGATGGGTCAATCTGGTCATGTCGCCCTATGCGATAAACGGGATTCAAGGTCCTGCCATCGATTGGCGGCCGCGACGCTAGCGCCACCTGATGAGGAAAACAATAGTAATTTCAAATATTTAGAACCGTTCTAATCTGAAAAGAAACAATTCCTATGAAGGTGCCGTACTGTTCTGGATCGCTACGAGCCGAAACACACGGCCCGCTGGGAGGCGGTCCGGCTAAACTCCGACGCCTGCCCTCAAGCGGTCTGGCTGGATCGTACTGAAAGCGCTGCGGCGGTCTGCGGCACAAACGGCGCGTGCCGGTTGCACGGGCGCTTCTCCGGCATCCTGGTCGTGACAAGACTCCTCGACTTGTGGTCCGTTGACGAATTTATATAGGAGTCCTATACATATGACATGGCAGAGTTCGAAGAAGACATCCACCAGGTCGCAAGCGGGTTGGAGCAGATCGGAACGTTCCTGAGAGCGGCGCAATGGGCCGACGCTCAGAAATACGGGCTGACAGCGACCCAGGCCGCGATCCTGAAACTTCTGGCTGGGCGCGGCCCCATGCGGACCACGGAGCTCGCGCGCCATCTCGGCGTGACCCAGGCCACAGCAAGTGACGCCATCTTTGCGCTCGAACGCAAGGAGTTGCTTGGGCGCAAAACCG
>CAZNHG010000172.1:0-6747 GCA_964572555.1 uncultured Devosiaceae bacterium
GACCACACCGAGCCCCGCGCCAAGGTGTCCGCCGGTCACGGAGACGGCATCGATCACCTCCGAGCGCAGCTCGTCGGCAAGCTGGTGCAGTTGCTCGCGGCCGAACTCCCGCATCCCCGCGGGGTCGTTGACCGTATCGAGCAGGGGTGTTTGCGGCTTTTCGGTCAAGGTGAGGACTTTCGAAAACAAAAACGCATGAGATTTCGGTCTCGACGGCGGAGACTTAGCAGATGACGACGCGTTTGTAACGCGCACAACACGGCAAAAATGCGCCAGCGCTTTGCAGCAGGATACATTTCCCCGCTCCACCGCGAACCCGCCATCCCCAAAAGCGAAGCCCCGGCCAATGGACCGGGGCGAAGCGATATCTCTCGTGCGAAAAGGCTACCGGGCGGCCAGAACCATGGGCGCGCGGCTGACGAACCGGTCGACTTCGAGTCCCCAGTTCGTATCCACCCCCTTCACGGCCCGGCCGGTATGCGTGCCCAGCTCCGTGGCCGGCGCGAAGTCCGCCTGGTCGTGTTCGGTGATCACGGCATAGCGCGGCCCCGTCATGCGCGCGGGGTCGACGAATACGGCCGCGACGTGCTCCAGGTCGGGCGCGACAAGGCTGGCTTTGCGCATGGCGATCTGGCGCGAAACCGCCTCCTTGTGCACCGCCTGCGCGGCGCCCGCCTCTCGAGCCGGGGCGACTGCCTCCCAGGTGCCCTGGATCAGGCTGCCCAGCGCATCGGGCTTCGGCGCACCGCCGACGGAAGCGGTCTGCACCGAGTCCGAGGCGACTTCGAAGACGCCGGCTTCGGGTTCGGCGGTGGCGGCCCGGGAGTCGGGCAGCGCGGCTGGCGCGGGAACGCCCTGCCGGCCATCGCCCGTCGCCTCGGGCGCATAGGCTGTCAGGACCGGTTCGGGCGTGCCGTCCGGCCGTGTCATGTGCGTACGCGGCTTGGGTGCGGTGTTCTCGGTGATCGCCGCGACGGCCGCACTGTCGGCCCGGGCCGTTTCGATGCGCGCGCGCTTGATCGGGAACGGCGCGTCGGCGACCACGGTGCCTGCGAAGTTCGGCCGGGTGCGGGGAACGGGCGCCGTCTCCGGTGCCGCGGGCGCTGAACGCGCCGTCGCGCTCGCCGTGGCGACCCGGGTCACTTCCGCCTCGTCCTCGTGCTCATCATCCCCGCCGCCGGTGAACCAGTCCACCAGTGTGCGCTTGGGGCCGCTGTCATTGCGCGCGACGCGCGTGCTCCGCGACGCGCCATTACACGGAACCGCGTGGCACTTGCTCCATTCCGCCTTGGCATAGGCGTAGCCCTTTTGCGAAAGCGGCCCGCCGCTGGCCGGAAGATGCAGCGTCTTGCCGTCGGGGAACAGGCTCGCGAGCTGTTTGTGGGTCATGCGCGGCCAGGCGCGCACATTGCCGGTATCGAGATGCACGAACGGGCTGCCCGAGCTGGGATAGTAGCCCACGCCGCCGATCTGCTTTTTCATCGCCACGCGGCGCAGCTCGGAAATCGGAACGCCGGGTATATAGAAATCCATCGCCATGCCGCGAATGTGCCGCGACTTCTTGGCAACCCCGCTCGAGGACTTGCGCAGCATGGCGTTGGTCTCGGGAGCGCGATAGGCGGAGACGACATGGATCGGCTTGGTCGCGTCCACCTCCTGATAGACTTCCCACACGAGATCGAACAGGCGCGGATCCATCTCGGTCGGCTCGTCGCGCCGCCAGTCGCGCAGGAAGTAGTTGAGCTTGTCCAGCCCCTTCTGGTCGTACCTGCCGTTCCGCCGGAAGGTGATCTTCGCGGTCTCTTTGGTATGCGTATAATAAAGGTAGAGTGTTCGGTCCCCGGACGCCGCCCCGGCGGGTGAGACGGAAAGCGGCGCACACGTCACCGCTGCGGCGATCAACGCGGTCATGATACGCACACCACGCTGCCAGCAGGTTCTTGCAGGTTTCATCACGCTCGGTACTACCTGAATGCCCAAAGTGTCCCCGAAGTCCAACCCGTCGACGATATCATAACAAATGATGAAACTTTGTTAATGGTCGCGGGTGGCCCTAATACGTTGATGTAACGTCGAAACGGGGCACAACCAAGGCGAAGATGTTAACGAGCGTTAACGCCGGGGCGCCACGCCCCGCGCACGGGCGGAACCCCGGCAGGGGAACCGGGGCCGCGCGTTCATCTCTGTGCGGGAGCGGACGCGCCTAAACGCCCAGAAGCGTCTTCAGCTTCTCGTTGTGGCCGTAGATATCGCTGTAGGATCTCAGCGTTCCGTCCACATCCACCCGCAGGGTGAAATAGGTCAGATGCACCGGGATGTGGCGCGAGAGGTTGTTCCACTTCTCGCTCGAGCCGCGCTGGGATTCGAGGCTCGCCACCGTCAGCTCGGGATCGTGGCTCATCAGCGCATCGGCGAATTCCCAGGGGTTCTGCACCCGCACGCAGCCATGGCTGAACGAGCGCCGCGAGCGTGCGAACAGCGACTTGGACGGCGTGTCGTGCAAATAGACGTTATGCGAGTTGGGGAACAGGAACTTCACCGTTCCCAGCGCGTTACCCGCTCCGGGCCGCTGGCGGATGCGGAAATGATCGACGTCGGTCGCCGACCAGTCGAAGGAACGCGCGTCGACCACGCGTCCGCTGAACAGCAGTTCCATGTTGTTGCTGGCGATATAGCCGGGATTGGACACCAGCTGCGGCGCGATCTCGTTGCTCGCGATCGAGGAAGGCACGTTCCAGTACGGATTGACCACCACGTGCTCGATCTCGTCGGAGAACACCGGCGTCTTGTGCTTGGTCTTGCCCACCACGACGCGCGTGCTGTAGCGCGCCAGCCCGTCGTCCATGACATAGAGCCGGAACTCGGGGATATTCACCATGACATGGAAATCGCCCATGTCCTCGGGCATCCAGCGCCAGCGCTCCATGTTGGCGATGATGTCGCCCTTCGAGGTGGCCGCACCCCCGTTCAGCGCCGCGACGGTCGCCGGTCCGGTCACCCCGTCGACGATCAGCCCCATGTCCTGCTGGAACTTCTCGATCGCCGCGACCAGGTCGTCGCCATAGATCGTGTTCGCGTCCGCAGGGGCCGTCACACCCAGCCGTTCGCGGATCAGCGGCACGCGGGAATCCGTCATTCCCGCATGCAGCGTCTCGCCGCCGGGAATGGTCACCGGCTCCTCGGCCGTGCCGTCGTAATATTTCTTCAGCGCCTTCTTCAGTGCCACGTATTCGCGGTTGTCCGGCTCGAGGTCGTGCAGCACCCGCGCCGGATCGGACCCGCTCGCGAGGTCATCGAGAAGCGCGGCCTCGTCGACGCGCCGGGGATCGAGATCGATGCTGGAGGAGACGAGCCGCGGATCGATCCGCCCGCCATGGGTGTCCTGTGCGTAGCGCATCACCGCGCTCGAGAAGGCCGTCTCGAAATCAGCGAGCTCGGACGGGGCCGACCCCGCCTTGTCGATGTCGATGGCATCGGTGAGGTAGTCCGACGGCTTGAGCCCGCTCAGATGGGCATCGCGGAACACCTCGAGGATCGCCTCGGCATTGTCCGAATAGGTCACGGCCCCGTCCGCGGCCATTTCGACCCACAGCGGCTCGAAATGGCGCTGGCCGTAGAAGTAGTAGAGTTCCCGCGCGTCGCGATAGCTGCGCGTGCCGCGCTGCGCGGAGTCGTAGGCCGACTTGAGCCCGGTCTTTATGGTCTTGGCGATATCGCTTTCCGGCGGCGCGATGACGACGCGGGTGGCTTCTGTCCCGTCGACCGTCACGTTCACCTGTGCGAACCCGGCATGCGCCGTCAGCAGCGCACCTCCGGCAATGAGCCCCACCAGAACTTTCTTCATGACGCTACGTGCTCCAAACCCCTGTGTGCAGAACAACTTAACGAGCCCCACGGGGTGAATCCCATCGGCACACCCTTATACGACTAGTCTGAACATTTGGTTCAAACAACGTACTCCCGGCATTGTGGCGGCCAGCTGTTGCACACCGGCAACGGTTCATGCGGCGCTGGGCTCCGCCGCCTCCTCGAGGCCATATTCCTTGAGCTTACGGTACAGGGTCGACCGCCCGATCCCCAGCGCCCGCGCCACCTGCGACATGTGCCCCTTGTAGTGCGCCAGCGCGAAGGTGATGAGCTCGCGCTCCACCTCGGCGAGCGGAGTAACCTCCCCTTCCGCCGTGAGAAATCTGTCCGTGGGCGGACTGACCGCGTCCGAGCGCTTGAGGATCAGCGGCGCCTCGTCGATATGCACCGGCGCGGCGAGCTGCCTGGCGGCACGCGTCGATTCCACGGCAGTGTCGCGCCCGGCGATCTGTGCATAAACCTGTGGAAAGTCGGTGGGCTGCAGATAGGCGGTCTCCGCCAGCACGATCGCCCTGAACACCGCGTTCTCGAGCTGGCGGATATTGCCCGGCCAGTTGTACTGCTTGAGGAGATCCATCGCCGCATCGGAAATACCGTGCACCTGCCGGCCCGCCTCGGCCCCGAGCCTGGCGACGAAGTGCTCCGCCAGCGGCGCCACGTCCCCGATGCGTTCGCGCAGCGGCGGTGCATAGATCGGGAACACGTTCAGACGGTAATACAGGTCCTCGCGGAATTGCCCGTCCCGCGCCATGTTCAACAGCCGGCGGTTGGTCGCCGAGATCACGCGCACATCGACCTTCTTCGCCCGCGTCGCACCCACCGGTTCGATCTCGCCTTCCTGGATGGCACGCAGCAGTTTCACCTGCGCCGGCTGGGGCAACTCGCCTACCTCGTCGAGAAACAGCGTGCCCCCATGCGCCTCCTCGAACTTGCCGGCGTGATCCGAGGTCGCCCCGGTGAAGGCGCCCTTCTTGTGCCCGAACAGCGTCGACTCCACCAGATCGGTCGGAATCGCCCCGCAGTTGACCGTGACGAACGGCTTGCCCGCCCGCGCGCCCATCCCCTGGATCGCCCGTGCCACGAGTTCCTTGCCCGTGCCGGTTTCACCCTCGATGAGCACCGGAATGTTCGATCCCGACGCCTTCTCGACCAACTCGCGCACCCGGTCCATCACCGAGCTCTTGGTCACAATGTCGCCGAGCCCCACCGTTCCGTCGCGCCGGGCGCGCTCGGTGCGCACGCAGGTTTCCAGCCGTTCGAGTTTGATCGCGTTCTGCAGCGACGTCGTCAGGCGCTCCGGCGCCACCGGCTTGACGAAGAAGTCCACCGCCCCCTGCCGCATGGCCGAGACGATGGTGTCGAGCCCCGATTCTACGGTCTGCACGATCACCGGCACGGTGATCTGATCGCGCCGCATCGTCTCGAGCACCCCCATGCCGTCGAGATCGGGCATGATCAGGTCGAGCACCACCGCCGCGATCGACGAATCCGTCTTGAGAATGGAAACCGCCTCGTTGCCGCCCTGGGCGGTGACCGCGTCGAATCCGGCTTTTTGCGCAACCTCCGCTGTCAGACGAAGCTGGACGGGTTCGTCGTCGACGATAAGGACTTTTGACATAACGCCCTGGCACTTACGTTGAAACTATTGTTGCCGGGAGCCCGGCCTGACGAGTCGCCGCGTCCCGTTTTGGGGCAGACTAGGGCGAGGGGCTTAACGAGCATTTAATCACGTTCGCTCCGGCACACGGGTTGGCAGGCGCACCCGCTGTGATAAGGTCGCGCCGCCCGCCACGGGCTGGCCCGTCGCGAACGAAAAAGGATGACAATGAGCGAGCTGCCGCGTACCGCCGAAAGCACCCCCGGCACGGAGGCGAGCGAATTCGGCGACCTGCCCGAATGGGACCTGACCGACCTGTTCCCCGGCGCTGACTCTCCCGAAATGAAAACGGCCATGGAAAAGGCCGAAGCGGACGCCACCGCCTTTGAGGCATCCTACAAGGGTCAGCTCGAAAAGCTCGCCCGCGAGGGCGGGCTCGTTGACGCCGTACGCGCCTACGAGGAGCTCGGCGACCTCTCGGGCCGTATCGCCTCGTTCGCCTATCTCAACTATGCCCGCAACACCGCCGATCCCGACAGCGCCAAGTTCCTCGGCGACACCCAGGAGCGGCTGACCAACCTCTCGACCAAGACGCTGTTCTTCTCGCTCGAACTCAACCGCATCGACGATTCCGTGCTCGACACCGCCTTCGAGAACGATGCGAACCTCGCCCGCTACAGGCCGTGGTTCGACGAATTGCGCAAGGCCAAGCCCTACCAGCTCGAGGACCGGGTCGAGGAGCTGTTCCACGACAAGTCCGTCACCGGCCGCGGCGCCTGGAACCGCCTGTTCGACGAGACCATGGCCAGCCTCGAATTCGAGGTGAACGGCGACACCCTCAGCCTGGAAGGCGTTCTGACCCTTCTCACCGACAAGGACGAGAAAAAGCGCGAGGCCGCCTTCGGCGCACTCACCACGGTCCTGAGCGAGAACAAGCGCCTGTTCACCCAGATCACCAACGTGCTGGCCAAGGACAAGGAAATCTCCGACCGCTGGCGCAAATTCGAGGACATCGCCGACAGCCGGCACCTTGCCAACTCGGTCGAGCGCGAGGTGGTCGATGCGCTCGAAGAGGCCGTGCGCGAGGCCTATCCGCGCCTCAGCCACCGCTACTACGCCATGAAGGCGAAGTGGTTCGGCAAGGACAAGCTCAACGCCTGGGACCGCAACGCGCCCCTGCCGACGAGCGACGACCGCGTCTTCGACTGGGAAACGGCCAAATCGACCGTCCTCGACGCCTATGGCCGCTTCTCGGCCCGGCTCGTCGAACTCGCCGAGACCTT
>CAZNHG010000173.1:0-6716 GCA_964572555.1 uncultured Devosiaceae bacterium
CGCTTCCTCCCACACCTTCTGGTGGCGGCGCTGCAAGGAGCAGTCGCGCGTACCCAGATGTACGGCATGGCCCTGGCCGTCGCCGAGCACCTGAACCTCGATGTGGCGCGGCTTGCCGAGATATTTCTCTATGTAGACCGCGTCGTTGCCGAAGGCGTTCTTGGCCTCGGTACGCGCGGTCGACAGGGCCATGCCGATCTCGTCCTCGGTCATCGCGACCTTCATGCCGCGTCCACCGCCGCCGGCGCTCGCCTTGATGAGAACGGGATAGCCGATGTCCCTGGCGAGCCGGACCGCCTCCTTGTCGCTCGACACGGCGCCTTCGGAACCGGGAACGACCGGAATGCCCAGCTCCACCGCCGTCTTCTTGGCGGTCAGCTTGTCGCCCATGATCTCGATGTGATGGGCGGAAGGGCCGATGAAGGTGACATTGTGCTCCCACAGGATCTGCGCAAAGCGCGCATTCTCCGAAAGGAATCCATAGCCCGGATGCACCGCGTCCGCCCCGGTGATCTCGCAGGCGGCCATGATCGCGGGAACATTGAGATAGCTGTCCTTGGCCGCGTTCGGGCCGATGCACACGCTCTCGTCGGCGAGCCGGACATGCATGGCGTTGGCGTCGGCGGTGGAGTGGACCGCGACGGTTTGAATGCCAAGTTCCTTGCACGCGCGCAGGATTCTCAGGGCGATCTCGCCGCGGTTGGCGATGAGGACCTTGGAGAACATGACCGGACCTACTCGATCACCACGAGCGGCTCGCCGAATTCGACGGGCTGCGCGTCTTCCACCAGGATCCGCGTGATCGTGCCCGAGCGGTGGGCGGGGATCTGGTTCATGGTTTTCATGGCTTCGATGATGATCACCGTCTGGCCTTCGCTGACGGTGGTGCCGACCTCGACGAAAGGCTTCGCACCCGGCTCCGGCGCGTGATACGCCGTGCCGACCATCGGCGAGGTGAGGGTGCCCGGGTTGGCCGCGAGATCGTCCGCGGTCGCCGCGGGGACCGGCGTTCCCGCAGGCTCCGGGGTTGCCGGTGTAGCGGGGGGCGCCGCCGGGGCTGCTGGCGCCTGCGGCGCGGCCACCTGCACGGTTTCCTTGGAGGCATAGGAGCGGGTAACGCGGATGCGGAAATCCTCGCGCTCGATCTCGATCTCGGCGAGGTCCTGCTCGTTCAGCATTTCGGCAATTGTCCGGATCAGGTCCTGATCTACCTGGGATGCCTTTGTCATTACTATCTGCCTCCCTGGGCGTGCGTGTCGTTCAGCGGGGCTTACAGCCGCTCTGCCAGCGCGGCAAGGGCCAGCGTATAGCCGCTGGGGCCGAGCCCGCAAATGACGCCGGTCGCAACCGACGAAACGTAGGAGTGATGGCGGAATGGCTCGCGGGTATGAATGTTCGACAGATGCACCTCGATCACCGGCAGTTCCGCCGCGCGCAGCGCGTCATGGATCGCCACCGAGGTGTGCGAATAGCCGGCCGGATTGATGAGGATGGCGTCGAACGTGCCGCGGGCCTGCTGGATCCAGGTGACCAGCTCGCCCTCATGGTTGGACTGGCGAAAGTCGACGGTCAGGCCCAGACGCTCCGCCGCGTCGGCACACATCTGCTCGATTTCCGACAACGCGGCGGACCCGTAGGTTCCCGGCTCGCGGGTGCCGAGCATGTTCAGATTCGGGCCGTTGAGAACGAGTACGCTTTTGGCCATGATTCCGTTGTTGTTGCACCGGCCCCCTGACCGGCGCAAGCTTGCCTATACGAAATGCACCGAAAAGGCAAAGCCCCGTTTCGCGCCGATTTGCGGCCTCAGCTCTCGCAGGTCGTGCTGCCGCACTCGCGCATGTTGGCGATGCGGTCGCGCAGCCCCTCGAGCCCGACCGCGCCCGGGATAACCTCGTTGCCGATGATATAGGTCGGCGTGCCGCTCGTGCCGATGGCGTCCGCGATCGTGTACGACTGCTGGAGGACGTCGGAGATTTCCTCGCTCTGGGCTTCGAGTTCGAGGCTGACGGGGCTAAGGCCCTGTTCCTCGGCGGCGTCCAGCGCGGCCTGCTTGGTCACGCGGCCACGGCTGGTGAACAGGTCGATATGAAAGTCCCAGTAGTCGATGTCCTTCCGGCTGGCCGCGACGGCGACGCGCGCCGCCTCGACGGAATCCTGCGAGAGGATGGGGAACTCCTTGAGGACGACCTTGAGATTCGGATCGGTCTCCAGCAGCTCGGCCATGTCCGACACGGCGCTACGGCAATAGCTGCAATTGTAGTCGAACATTTCGACCAGCGTAACGTCACCCTGCGGATTGCCGACAACGACCTGATTGGGCGCGTTGAAAATCTCGTCCCGCATGTCGGCGATAGCCGCCTTGGCCTTTTCTTGTTCCTCGGCGCGCGCCTGTTCCTGCAGCTTGCTCGACATGCGCTCCAGGAGGCGCGGATTGGCCATGAGATAGGATTCGATCATGGGATGGATCGTGGCCGGGTCGACCTGGGCGGTCTCCAGCTCGGCCTCGGTGTCCGCCTTGGTCATCATCTCGGAGACGATGCTGCGCACCTGGGACTCGTCCAGCCCGGGTGCGGGGCGGGTGTAAACGCTCACGGCGAGCCCCCCGGCCAGAACCACGGCAATGACGGCGAGAGCGAGTGACAGGCGCTGCATTCGGCACGATCTCCGGTAGAAAAGTTGGATGTAGGGCTATCAGTTCAAGCTTAAGATAATGTCATCGGCGCGCAACCACGCAGGCGTGGAACGGTCCAGCTGTTGCTGAGCCTGCCGGGCGAGGCCGAGTGCGGTGCCTTCGTCGCCGCGGGCCAGGGCGGCCTGTGCCGCGGCGAGGGTGGCTTCGCCCTTGCGGCCCAGGCCGGAATAGGCGCGCGAGAGCAGGGTGTAGGAGCGTACGGATCCGGGTTCTTCCCGTGAGGCGCGGTCGAGCTGGGCGACGGCCTCGCCGAATTGGCCCGCATCGACCAGGGCCTGGCCGTAGAGGACGCGGATCTGCGTCTCGCCCGGCGCTCCCTGAACGGCGCGGCGAAGCGGCGGCAGGGCCTGCGCCGGCTGGCCCGTTTCGAAATACATCTGTCCCAGCAGTTCCTGGAAATACATGTTGGACGGCTCGGCCTCGGCCAGCCGGGCCATCTGCGGGATGGCGGCGATCGCGGCACCGCTCTTGTAGGCCGAGATGATGCGGGCGTAGCGGGCCGGAACGGACTTGTCGGAATTCGGAAAGCGGTTGAGCACGGACGACTGCGACTCGAGAAAGCCCGCCAGCTTGGCCTGTGCCAGCCGCAGCTTGCGTGTGTCGGCGGCCGGGTCGGGGCTGTCCCAGTAGCGGCTGGACCGCGCCACCTGCGTTACCTGATCGAGCCGGTCCTGCGCCAGGGGATGCGTGCTGAGATATGGCGCGGCGGCGGAACCGGCGACCTGGTTCTGCTTGAGCCGCGTGAGGACCGCCACCAGGCCCTTCGCGGACTGGCCGGTGTTCTCGAGGAGCCTGAGAGCGGCGGCGTCGGCCGCGCTCTCCTCCGAGCGCCGGAACGACATCAGCGAGTTGATACCGGCCGACTGCGAGGCGAGAATGAAGGCGGAGGCCATCTCGCCCACCTCGCTGCCTTCCTGTCCGGAGGACGCGACGATGGCACCCATGCCGAGCGCCATGGCGAGAACCTGCATGCGCCCGGTCACCTCCGCTTGTTGCTTGAGGCGTGCGAGGTGCCCGCCGGCGAGATGGCCGATCTCGTGGGCGATGACGGCCCTGAGTTCGCCCGGCGTCTCGGAATCGAGGATGGTGCCGTGATTGATGAAGAGCGTGCCGTCCTCGACCACGAAGGCGTTGAACCGGCGGTCGGACACCAGATGCACGCGCGGGGTGCGGGGAATGCCGGCAGCCTCGAGCAGTGGTGCTGCGAAGTCCTTGATCATCGACTCGACTTCGGCGTCGCGGATGACCGGGAACGACCTGGCCTGGGCGGACAGGGGCGCAAGGCTCGCCACGACGAGCAAGACCGTCAGCGCCGCGGCGCGCAGGCGGGCTATGGAACCGCAGGGCAAGCGCATGGACTTTCAATCTCAATCATGGTTTCACGCGACCGATCGCGAATTCCATTGTGGCACGAGTTGGACGTTTTGATGACTGAGAATGTTGTGAGCGGGCTTAAACCCTTCCATGCCATGGAAGTTCTCGCCGAGGCCAACAAGCTGGAAAGTGATGGTCGCCACATCTCTCATCTCGAGGTCGGCGAGCCCGCGACGCCGCCGGCACCGGAGGTGATCGAATCGGTCAGGAGCGTCTTGCCCGAGCCGCAGCGCTACACCAACTCGAAAGGCCGGGCCGAGCTGCGCGAGGCGTTGAGTGCCTACTACGCGGCGCAGCACGGCGTCGCGGTCGATCCCGAGCGTATCATCGTGACGGTGGGATCGTCGGCAGCCTTCCTCTTGTCATTCCTTGGCGGCTTCCGGCCCGGCGCCCGGATTGCGGTGACGCGGCCCGGATATCCCGCCTATCTCAACATTCTCGAAGGGTTGGGGCTGGAAGCGGTCGAGATCGCGCTGTCGGCGGACAGGGGCTGGCGGCTGTCCGCCGCCGATGTCGCCGCGGCGCACGAGATGCAGCCGTTCGACGGACTGCTCTTCGCCAGCCCGGCAAACCCGACAGGCGCGGTGGTGGACCGCGAGGCGTTTGGCGGCGTCATAGAGATGTGCCGGGAACTCGGCGTACGGCTGATCTCGGACGAAATCTATCACGGGCTCGACTATGCGGGGCCCTCGGTGAGCGCGCTGGAGTTCGACAGCGAGCAGATCGTGGTGAACAGCTTCTCGAAATACTACTGCATGACGGGCTGGCGGATCGGCTGGATGGTGCTGCCCGAGACCTTGCTGCGGCGCACGGAAATCCTGCAGCAGAACATGTTCATCTCCGCGCCGAGCCTGAGCCAGACAGCAGCCATCGCCGCACTGTCGGCCCGCGACTATGCCGAGGAGCAGAAGGCCCGCTACGCCGCCAATCGCGACATCCTGACCAACGGGCTCGCCGAGTTGGGCTTCCTCGGGACCGGGGCATCCGAGGGGGCGTTCTACGCATATGCCGACGTGTCGCGGTTCACCAATGATTCCATGCAGTTCTGCAAGCAGATGCTGCGCGAAGCCGGGGTGGCGGCGACACCGGGGATCGATTTCGACCGGGTGAACGGCAACCGCTTCGTGCGCTTCTCCTACGCCGGCAGCACCGCGACGATGCACGAGGCCCTCGAAAAAATGGCCGGGTTTGTCACCCGGCCATCGTGAAGATTTGCAGAACCGGACCGTGCGGTCAGCCGAGGAAGCCGCGCTGCCACCAGCCGGCCTTGCGGGGCTTTTTTTCCTTCTCCTTCTCCGCGTCGCCGGCGCCCGATGACGTAACGACGATGCCGTCCTCGGAATTCGCCGGTTCAGCGGCCTCCGCCGTCTCGGCTTCCTTATCCTTCTTGCGGGAGCGGCGGCGCCTGGGCTTCTTCTCGCCGGAATCTGCCTCTTCCGCCTTGCCCTCCTCGGAGGATGCCGCTTCGGGCTCGGCTTCCGCCGGTTCAGCGCTTGCCGGCTCGGCCTCTGCCTCGGCAGGAGCGCTCTCGGCCTCCGCATCCGCCTTCTTGCGGCGCGAACGGCGCGGCTTACGCGCGGGCTTGGCCTCTTCTTCGGTGGCTTCGGACGCCGGTTCCTGAACCGATTCCGGAGCGTTCTGCTCGGCCGCGGCGGCAGGCTCGGCGTCCGTCGGGGCCTCTTCTTCGGTCTCGACGGGCCGGCTTTCGCTTTCACCGTTATTGTCCTGGCTTTCGGCGTCGCCATCTGCCGCTTGCTGGTTGCGGCGATTGCGGCGACCGCCCCGGCGGCCACGGCGGCGGCGCTTGCGTTGCTCGCCGTCACCGTCCTGCTGTCCGTCGGCGCCTTCCGGCTCGCGCTGTTCTTCGGACGCCTCCACCATCTCGGCTTCGCCGTCGGTATCCGTGTCCGCTTCGCTGGAGGTCACCTCGGTGTCTTCATCGCGCTTGCGATTGCGTCCGCCACGGCGCCGGCGGCGGCGGGAGGAGGCTTGTTCCTCGTCTTCAACATCCGCTGGCGGCGTTTCCTCCGCGACGTCCACGTCCATGTCGGCGGAATCGACGCTCACCGGGCTGCGCTTGGCTGTGCCGTTGGCACGGGGTTCGCCGCGCTCGATATTGAAATGGTTGCCCATCAGCTTTGCGTCGGCCGTGATGCTGATCGACAGGTCGTACTTCGCCTCGAGATCGCCAAGGGTCGCGCGCTTGGCGTTGAGAATGTACAGCGCCACATCGGACGGCACCTTGACGTTGATCGACTGGCCGGGCTTGCGCAGCACATGATCCTCGACGGCGCGCATGACCATGAGCGCCAGGCTCTCCACCGAGCGGACGATGCCGGCACCCTGGCAAGTCGGGCAGACATGGGTGGAGCTTTCGAGAACGCCGAAGCGCATGCGCTGGCGGCTCATCTCCATAAGCCCGAAATGGCTGATCCGGCCGACCTGGATACGCGCCCGGTCGTTCTTGAGCGCGTCCTTGAGCCGGCGCTCGACCTGGCGGTTGGAGCGCTTCTCCATCATGTCGATGAAGTCGATGACGATCAGGCCCGCGAGGTCGCGCAGGCGCAACTGGCGTGCAACCTCGTCGGCGGCTTCGAGGTTGGTCTGGAGCGCCGTATCCTCGATGTTGTGTTCCTTGGTCGCGCGGCCC
>CAZNHG010000174.1:0-6685 GCA_964572555.1 uncultured Devosiaceae bacterium
ATGAAAAGTAATAATCGCGACGTAGATGCATCATTATTTGGACATATTTGAATGTTTGCTTGATATCGTTATATTCGCCTGCCTAGGAGCTGCAAGAGACATGAAGATAGTCTTGTTTTCGACGTCGAACGTCACGTCCGGCCGTTCCGCCGATCTGGAGCGCATGCTCGCCTCCGTCGTGCAGGCGGAGCAGAGCCTTGAAGTCGATTCCGTCAGCCTGCAGCTCCTGTTTCAGGGGGCCGCGTCCGGATATGGCGCTGGGCATGGCAAGTTGCCGGACTGCGTCAGGGCGATGGACGTCGACGGGGTCGTGCCCCTGTCCGCCGCCCGAAACATCATGCTGTCCCGCGCCATTTCCGAAGGCCTGATCGCCGGCGAGGACGTGATTGCCTTCCCCGACGACGACTGCTGGTATCCCGATGGTGTGCTCGATCACATCATCGGTCGCTTTGCGGCCGATCCCGAGCTCGGTTTCTGGTTCTGCCGCTACGGCTCCGAGCCCGAGGACATCAAGGCCCTGCACCCGGAAACGCGACCGTCCATCGGCGCGGTCGTGCGCAACGCCTCATCGAACACCATCGTTGTTCGCGGGCACGTCGCACGAGCTATCGGTACCTTCGACGAGACGCTGGGCGTTGGAACTCCAAATTTCGGCGGCGAGGATCTCGATTTCGCCCTGCACGCCTTCCGGCTGGCCGGCCGCAGCCTTTTTGCCGACACTCCGCTCATCGGCCACCGCGACAAGAACCCCCAATTGCGGGCGAAATACTATCGCGGGAGCCTTATCGTGCTTGCACGCCATGCCCGCCGTGCACGCGGCGCCTGGTACGAATACGCGCGCAAGCTGGTGGTCGGCGCTTATCTCGGCGGGCGTGGCGAACTCGACCCGCTTGTCTATGCACGCGCGGTTGGCGCGTCTTTTTCAGAAGCAGTCCGCTCGACCGGCTCCTGAGCTTCGCCCGCGCGCCGGGCATCCTCTATTTCATCGGGCAAGGCCCCGCTCTTGCGCGCCTCCAGCGCAAAAGCCTCGAAGGCGTTCTGTTCGGGCCCGAGCAGGCGAGGGTGACCTTCCGCGTCGTTGAACACGGGATCGAGGGGATAGCTTCCTCGGGACTCCTCGACATCCACGAATCCCGCCTTGCGCATCATCTCCGCCAGTTCCTCGGGCGAGTAGATGTAGCGGTGCCCATAGCCGTAAAAGATCATGTTCACGATGTCGCACTGGCTGACACCGGAATGGCGGCTGCGCACGAATTCTGCGTAGGTGGCGGCGCCCGGTGCATCCTGATCCAGGGCGAGCCGGGCGAAGGACTTTATGTCCGGCGTCACCACGCGGACGACTGCGCCCCTGGCTGCCACGCGATAGGCTTCGTCGAGCACGAACTGCGCCTCTGGCTTCGAGACGTGCTCGATCATGTGTTCGCAAAGCAGTGCCTTAAAGGTGTCGTCGGGGAGCGGCCAGCGCCGCGTCGCATCCATGTAGACCGCGCGGGGGAAGGGGAACAGGTCGACATTCAGCCATCCCGCGAGCACGTTGCTCTGCGCGCCGATGTTCAGCTTCTTGTATGCCGCTCGCTTGAGATAGCCCCGGATATCCCGCCTGGCCGATAGCCGCTTCATCGTCTGCAAGGCATGAAGTACAAGCTGTTTTTTCACTGCAGTATTCCTTTCGCGTGTTGTCGGAACGAAAGCGGCAAGGTGCCCGCGTCCCCAAAGAAGGCGGTCGTTGCAAAAATCAGCCGCCAGTGCCCCGGCAATTGCCGTTCGAAATGGCATCGACGATGTTCGGCACGATCAACCTGATGGCGACGTCCGGTTTGGGATGGCTGCCGTCCGGCAGCACACGTTTCAGATCGTCGGTCGTCAGCTTCGCCCAGGCCGGCCTGTTGTCGATGAAGCCCGTGCCGAGGTCCGCGGCCAGGTCGCGGTAGATCGCGTAATAGGCGCCCAGGAACGGCCGGATGGTCCCGCGCAGCCCGATGACCGGGCTCATGGTCATCAGGTAGATGTCCGCCTCGGGGCGGTCGTTGCGGATCGCCGCGACAATCGTGCGGATGTTTTCCGCGCTCTGGCCCAGCGTCACGAAACGGTGCAGGGCGGCGTCGTTGACTGAAAACTCGATCAGCACGACGTCCGGGTCGACTTCCGTCACCTCGTTTACGGCCTTGACGCCCCAGTTCGAAGATGCCCCGCTTCTGGCGACATTGAGCACGTCGATCCGGCGCTCGAGGCATGTGTTGAGCTTGTGGGCCAGTGCTTCCTGCCAGCCGCCACGCCTGGTCAGGCTCGTTCCGAATGTCGCCACACGCAATGTCGGTTCGGCCGGAGCGGCAGTTGTGGTGTTGCCGGATGCGGCCATAGTGACATTCATCGACAGCATGCCGGCGGCTATAAGGACGGCAAGCAACAATCCGTTTGGGTTAGGCACGAGTGGGTGTCCTATGTCGCCGGTCGCCGCTCCGGTGCGGCGTCGAATGCATCCGCCATCGCCTGCCACATCGGCTTGCGGCGCAATGCCGTATCGAGCGGCAGACACCGGTTGGTTCGGCCGTCCTTGCGGGCCCAGCGATTGTCGTTGTTCAGCCAGGTGTGGCGGTCGCTGATCCCCCAGGTCATCACCCCGGTAACCGCCGGCTCGTCGAGAACCGTGTCGAGATAGCGCTGCGTCATCTCCGCGACCCTGGCGTCCCTTTGCTCGATCGGCAGGTCGCCAGAAACATAGCGGTCGTTGACGTCGAGTTCGGTCACCATGATCTCGAGGCCGAGATCGGCAACCTCCTTTAGGAAGGCCCGGAACACTTTCGGGTCGAACGGCACGGTGTCTGCCTCGAGATGCGCCTGCATGCCGAGACCCTGAACGGGCACGCCATCGGCCTTGAGTTCGCTCAAAAGCCCCAGAGTCGCGCGCCGCCGCGCCTCGTGTTCCGCCGTAGCGGCCCAGCAGCCGGTGTCGTTGTAATAGCGTGTCGCGGCCGGATCGGTGTTTGCCGCGACATCGAAGGCGTGACCGATATAGCCCGGTCCCAGAGCGCCGAGCAGAACCGAGCTGCGCAGGCCGTCCGGACGCCCATTGCCCGGCTCGATCGCCTCGTTGACGACGTCCCAGTGCGCCAGCCTGCCCTTGAAATGGTCGATGACCGCACGCGTGTGTTTGTCCAGGATTTCCTGGCCGTCAGGCCCCTTGATGGCGCTTCTCGCCCATTCAGGCATGTTGTTGGCCCATACGGCGGTGTGGCCGCGCACACCCAGGCCGTTCTCCTCGGCGAATGCCACGAGCTTATCTGCGCCCGAGTAGTCGCGCTCACCACGCTGCTTTTCGATGGCGCCCCATTTCATCTGCCACTCCGGCACCAGCATGGCGCATTCTGTGCTGAAGGCATCGGCGAAGCGCCGGTTCTCCAGGTAGGCGGTTTGGACCGCCGCCCCGTAGACGAGCCCCTTGCGGGCGGCATGGACCTTCAATGGCTCGGAGTCCTGCGCCCGGCCAGCTGAGGGGAGCAGGGCAACGGCCGGTGCGCTCAACAGGCCGGTGACGACCGTGCGGCGATTGATGTATGCGGGCCGGGTCATTGTGCACCCGTTGTCGGCACGATCTGGACCACATCCATGTTGCGCTCCTTGAGTTCGGCGAAAAGCTCGGGCAGCAGGGCTGCCGTGTTGTCCTGATTGTCGTGCAGCACGATGATGCCGCGGTCGTGCTCGTCGAGCAGCCCGCGCAAGCGCGCCATCGTTTGCTCCGGAGGATCGCCTTTCCAGTCGGACGGGCTCATGTCGCCGCTGACGATGGTGGTGTGGTGCTCCCGGACGAAGGCGATGAGTTGGTCTGTGGCACTGAAACTGGGAAACCGGAAGAAACGCGGGCGAGACGCCTTGCTTTCGCCGTAGGCTGCCGTCTCGACAGCCCGGTAGCCCTCGACGATCTCATCTTCAGCCTCCGCCTCGGGCAGCTCGGGAAGTTCGGTGTGGCTGAAGCTGTGACTGCCAATGGTATGCCCGGCCTCAACTTCACGCTTCACCAGTTCCGGATGTTTCTCCGCCCGCTCGCCTATCGGAAAGAACGCAGCCCTGACGCACTCCTTTGCCAGCGCGTCGAGAACCTTGGGAGTGGCCCAGGGCGTGGGGCCATCGTCGAATGTCAAAACGACTTCACCCGCCTTAAGGGGTGGCGTGTCGAACTGGAAGGAGCCGATCCCTTCAGTCCTGGTGACGTCGATTTTGAGCATGCGGGTAGTGCCGAGAGCGTCGGGGTTAGAGCATGAGCCTTGTGCGCTGGCGTGCTGGCAGGCGAGCGTGATGGCGGCCAGGGCGAGCCCGGCTTTGAGATGTGTCGTCATTCTTCCCTGCTTGAGTTCGCGATGATTATTGGTTCATGACGGTTGAGGTGCCTCGGTCCATCGCCCCGCGCGCCGTGATGGTTGTGCGTCGATGGCGAAGTAGTCCCGCCGTGCAAAAGCGAACGACGCGAGCACGAGCAGGAAGGGGGTGAACGAGGACGAAATGGCGTTGTCGGTTCGGCAGTAGATGAAGAAGGCGATGCAAGCGGCAAGGAAGGCGAACTGGAAGTTCACCCGCAGCGACGCCCACAGGTTGAGGCATAGAAGCACGAGGCCACCGAAGATCAGGACGGCGCCGAAATAACCGGTTTCGACGGCAAGGCGCAGGTATTCGTTGTGCGCGGCCATCGTACCGGTCTGCTGCATGACATGCTCGGGCAGCAGCAGGATTTGATGGCCGAGCCCGACGCCGAAAGCCGGATATTTATCGAGCCAGGTGCCGAGATATTCCCAGATTAGCGAGCGTCCGCTCAGCGACTCGCTCTCGAACCGCGTGAGCAGCGGCTGGCCGATGGTCAAAAGGACACCGGCCGCCGTGACGATACCGAAGACGATGGTTAGTACCAGCGTGCCCGCGCTCTTTCGTACCATTGCGAAATAGACCGCCGCGCATACCAGAAGTGTCAGCGCGAGCGACATGCGGGCGGCGCTGAGGATCAGGATAAGGAAATCGACGGCCCCGAGGGACACGAAGGTGAGGCGACCGTGAACGGCAAAGCCGATCGCGCAGGCGACAACGCCGAGCATGCCGATGGTCCCGAGCCCGGAGGGCATGGTGGACCCCTGCAGGCGTGGTGCGCCGAGAAAGTCGGTGTGCCAGAGCGGAGAAAGGCCCGCGGCATCGTAGATGGCGCCAATCCCGACCATGACAATCGGCATCCAGCCGAGTGTGCGCAACAGATGGTCGCGATCACTCGTTGTCGGCTCGGCGGCCAGCAACAGCCACGGCGCGACAAAGCTCACAAGGGCCCGCACGAAGCGATTGAAGCTGAAACCCGAATACTGCGTGCTCAATGCGGCGATGAAGGCCGCAAGCGCCAGGACGCCGACAATAATGAGATTGACCCAGTTGATGCGGCGCGTGGCGAGAAAAACCAGCCCGCACAACAGCATCAATCCCTTTTCTGCGGGGTTAGCGTTGGCGAGCCCGGGCATGATGTGCAGGTTGATTGCCACGATCGCGAAGAACAGGGTCATGGAAAGGCGAAAGGCCATGGCCGGGGTTAACCTGCCAACATCCGCAAGGAACCGGGGACGAGCGTGTGCAGGCGCTCCATCAACTCGTCGCGTCTGGCGGCATCGATCCGATCCTCGCTGAGAAAGCCCTCCTGCCGGGCTGCGGCCATCAGGGCCGCCGCCGCGTCGTCCTGCCGCCGCTTGTCTTCCGCGCGGCGCCACGCTGAAGTCGCCGCCATTGTTATTGCCGGCCGCACGAGCCGGTTATAGGCGCCATGACCGATATTGCGGCGGAGCGGCCAGAGGGCTTGCGACTTCATTCTCCGATCGCGCCGATAGTGTTCCAGCGCCGCGTCTTCGGTGCGCTCGGCAAGTGTGAATTGACGCCCGAACAAGGGCAGCATCGCCTGACGCGCAGCTTCGAGGGCGGAACTCGAGGGCAGGGCGATGGGATCGTATGGCAAGCCCAGGGACATCGTCCAGTCGAGCCATTTGAACGTGCTGATCTCGACCGAGGTCGTTACCGGCACCCAGGGGACCCGCATGGCATCGGCGGCGATGGCGGCGTGCATCGCATCGGCGATTACCAGTCTGGCACGCCGGATGCGCTGCAGCGTTGCGCGGCTGTCGTCACGCGGATCGAGGAAAGTGACTCCGGCCCGCTCCGCGACGGCCTGCCAGTCCCCGGCCTTCAGGGCTTGATGATGCGGCATGAAGACGACGCCGTGGCGCTCGCTCTCGGGAACCGGTGCGTACTCGGGCAAGGCGCCGATGAGGCTTGCACCGTCGGTCACGGCCAGACCCGGATCGAGGCCGAGGACACGCGCCGTCAGGGGACCCCGGACACACGAGATCCTCCAGCGGGAGCTGTGCAGGTCGGCCGGGGGTGGGCCATAGCCGGCACCGCTTGAGAAGACGACCCAGCGCCGCGCGTCAGGCATGGCCGGTCCGATGAGCGTTCCGATGGCGCTCATGAGGGCGTCGTCGTCATTGGCCTCCCAGCATCCCGGCAGGAGGCTGTCCCAAAGCCACTCGTTGAGATCGTCGCCGAAATTGCCGGCGGGATCCTTGTAGTAGTAGAGCTTCATTCAGAGGTTACCTTTTCTGTCGCGGGGTCGAGCCCGCCGCGCGCCAGGTCGCGAAGGTTGAGCAGATATCCGTCCCATATCCGGATG
>CAZNHG010000175.1:0-1351 GCA_964572555.1 uncultured Devosiaceae bacterium
CCGGTATGGTTCTACGTACGCACCCTCAGGCAGAAGCGCTCCGCCGATGAAAAGGTTCATTTCCTTGCAACAAGCGATGTGCTTACCAATCTTTTGAACCGGAACACCTTCGTTGCACGGCTTGATGAGGCCGCATCGCAGTCTATGCCGCATGCCGTCCATTTTGTCGATGTTGACGAATTCAAGCACATGAACGACCGCTACGGCCATGACGCGGGCGACCTGGTCCTGAAAGAAGTTGCGCGGCGCCTGCAGCTTGCCGGAGGCGCAGGCGTTCTGGTTTCGCGTTTCGGGGGGGACGAGTTTGCGCTTTTGCAAACAAATCTTGAAGCCGACAAGGATGCCGAAAACCTGGCTGAGGCGATTGTCAGGACCGTCGGTCAGCCGGTTGAGGTCAATGGCAGTCGGCTCGAGCCGACAATCAGCATGGGGACTGCAATCGCGCCCAAGGACGCACGTACGCCGGACAAACTGATGAAATGCGCCGACCTTGCTATGTATCAGGCCAAGGAAAGCGGCCGGAATCGCAGCGTCGTTTACGAGAATTGGATGGACGAGAAGATGGCGCGCCGCCGTGAGGTGGAAGACTGTCTGCGCTGGGCACTCGAAAATGAGGGTTTCGAACTCCATTATCAGCCGATTTTCAAGTCGAACAACGAGACCTTGAGTGGATTTGAAGCCCTATTGCGGCTCAAGGACGCGCGAGGCGAGGCGATCTCGCCGGAAGAGTTCATTCCACTGGCCGAACAACTGCGACTGATAGCGCCGATCGGAGAATGGGTGCTGAAAAGAGCTTGCCAGGCTGCCACCAGCTGGCCCGACGATCTCGTGGTTTCGGTCAACCTCTCGATTGGCCAGTTCACGAGTGGCAATCTCCTCTCCGAGGTTCGCAGCGCTCTTGAGGAAACCGGCCTGCAAGCGAGCCGTCTAGAACTCGAAGTGACCGAATCCATGCTTATGGTGGATGAGCAATCCGTCGTTCATCAGCTCGAACAGCTCCGGGAACTCGGAATCTCGATTGCAATGGATGACTTCGGGACAGGGTATTCCAGTCTCAGTCAGCTCTGGCGCTTCCCCTTCGACAAGATCAAGATCGATCGATCGTTCATCGCCGCCTTTGATGAGAAGGAGCCGCACATCACCCAGATCGTCAAAACCATAGTCGGACTGGGTCACACAATGGAGATGGACATTACTGCAGAAGGCGTTGAGAACGACGATCAGCTTATGATGCTCAGGAACATTGGTTGCGACAGCATGCAAGGCTTTCTGCTTGGCAGGCCCGTGCCACAGGCCGAACTCGCAGCCCTGGTGGCGCGCGAAGCAAGTAAGCAGCTGGCATCGAAAGAGC
>CAZNHG010000175.1:1451-6685 GCA_964572555.1 uncultured Devosiaceae bacterium
CGCCAAGCGCATCAGAAGATGATTGGGCAAACCCAATTTAATTGCCTGGCAGCCTTTTTCCGACATGGGAGAAGCCACACATCTGACCGCTGCCCATCGGGCCGGATGCTAGCTCAAAAGGCCGAAGTACCAAGGCATGAACAGGCTGAAGGTGATCCACATTATCCCAACTAGTGGTCCACCGACCCGGACAAAGTCCTTGAAGCGATAGTAGCCGGGTCCCATCACGAGCAAGTTGGTCTGGTAGCCGACGGGTGATGCGAACGAGCAATTGGCTCCGAACAGCACGGCAAGGACGAAAGGCATTGCATCGGCGTCCATGCCATTTGCAAGCCCTAAAGCGATTGGAGTGAAAAGGATGGCAGTCGCGTTGTTGGACAGCACGTTAGTCAATAGAGCAACCAGTAGAAACAGTACCGAGAGCACCACTGCCGGTCCTGCGCCTCCGACCAATCCGATCACCCCTTGCGCGAGAGCTTCGGCCGCGCCGGTCTCCATCATTGCGGTGCCGAGCGCGAGCGAAGCGCCCACCATCAGAAAGATGCGACGATCCAATGCTGCAACCGCCTGATTTAGGGTCAGTACGCCGGTAGTCAGCATCAAAGCCACGCCGAGAACTGCCGCTGCGTCAATCGATAGGACGCCGATGGACGCAACAAACACAGTCCCCGCGAATATGGAACCGGCTATTTTGGCTGTACGGGGGGCGGGCAGCGGTTGTGCAGTGCCGTCGAGCACCACGACACTCCGGTGCTCGCGCATTCGATCCAGCGCCTCGCGCTCACCCTGCACAACCAATACATCACCCTCGCGCAGCATGGTGTCGGTGAGATGGCGTCGGATCACCCGCGACTGACGTTCGACACCCAGCACGAGGCAACCGTAGCGGGCGCGGAACGCAATTTCGTCCAGTGAGAAACCGGCTAGACGCGACCCTGGCGTAATCATCACCTCCGCAACCATCTGGCCTTCTGACGGCGACGATGCGTGATCCACTTGGTCATCGGCAAGGTCGCGCTCTCCAGAAATGCTGGATACCAGTCCCTCGAACTTTGTCTGTGCTTCGGCCAGGGCGTCCTGCGTTGCCATGACAACCAGCACATCACCGGCACGTATATCGAGGTTACCAAACGGCGGCACATAAGGACGCTCGTTGCGCTGCACGAGGAGGAGGCGGGCGCCCCGGATGCCGAGAAGGTCAAAGCGCGCTCGCTCGCCCACCAGCGACGTTGCGTTCCCGACAGTGAACTGTGCGATGAAGCGCCGGTGCTTGCCCGAAATGAAGCGTTCGACGGGAGAGTGGCCCTGGCGCGCAATGCGGGGAACGATGAACGCCACGTAGCCCATACCGACGCCCGCCAGAACGAGCCCCGGGATTGCGAAGTCGAAGAAGCCGAGCGGTGTCGCGCCCATCTCGCCCATGGTCCCGGATACCAGAAGATTGGTGGAGGACCCAATCAGCGTGGTCATACCGGCAAGTATCGCGGTGAATGACAGCGGCATCATCACCGCGCTGGGGCTCACCGAGAAGCGTCTCGCGATGGTTTCGAGGATCGGAATGAATATTACGACCACCGGGGTATTGTTAACGAAGGGACTGGCCGCGAACACGGTCGCAAAACAGGTGCTGATTGCCAGCCGGCGGCGTTTGCCGACACGCTGGAGAAATAGCTTGAGGGCCCAGTCAAGTGCTCCGGAGCGCCACAGCCCGTTCCCCAATACGAGAAGTGCCAAGACCGCAATAAGAGCTGGATTTGCAAACCCCGCCAGCAGCCGACCGCTGCTCAGGAGGTTGTCTCCATCGGGACCTGCAACTGGAAACAGACCGAAAACAAGGAGAAGAGCCGCCAGAACGAGCAGGGAAGTCACTTCCACTCGAAAACGCTCCGAAGCAAAACCGGCTATGGCCAGCACGACCAGCGCATAAGTTACCCCGATGTGGAACGCGCCAACGGGTAGTTCGATCATAAGTCGCCTCGAGACGTTGCGTTGATGCACATCCGACCAACGCTAGCATCCATCAGGCAAGGCGCGCGTTCAAACGTTTCGGCTCGCGTGCCAGACCCCCGAATTCGGGTTAGCGCGGTTTCGGAGTTGCGGATTGGATGTTTCCACGGCGGACTTCCTGTTTCGGAGGGCTTGCCCTGACCGCCATCACCCCTGAAAGCTTCAAGAAGCCGCGTCGCAGGGCGCTTCTGGACCATTTTCCGCCATCGAAGACCCGCTACCACATCTCGGCCGGCGATCTCAACGCCGAGCGGGCGACCCAGGCGGCTCGCCACCATTAGCTGGTCGAGAACGCCTTGCACTGGACATTCGACGTCACCTTCAAGGACGTCCACTCGAGACTGCGAAAGGGACATGGCGCAAACAACATGGCCATCCTCCGTCACTTCGCCATCAACCTCGTCAGAGCCGTCAACGACAAGCGATCCACAAAACTCAGGCGCAAAAGCCGCATGGAACACCCACCACCTCGCAACTGTGCTCGACATCCTGGCGCGTTAACCTGGATACGCTCAGCGGCGCCGAACAGGGTTGTCCCGCCCTGCGCGCCATTGCCGTGGTGTTCGATGCTTATATGAGGTGGACGGCATATCTGCACCGCGCCATCCAGCGGCGGTGCGAGCGTTTCCGCAAGGACGCGCTCCTAGACACATTGCTCGATGTCGGGCGGCGTTACCCCAAAGGCGCAATAGTATCACGGTGCGTCGATGCTCAAACCCGAAGCCGTTCCAAAGTGAATGCATATCGGCCAGCCACACAAGGGCAGCGGCCACACTTGGCCTTTGACCACTCCTTGCGTCAGAACAGGATAGTCAGCAGGAGCACGGAGTCCTTGTGAGCTTCGACTGAGCGCAGCGCGCCACCTTCAAGCAAGATAGACCCACTGGTGCGTGTTCAGGTCGATTGTGGCGTTATCCAATCCCACGCGGACTTGGCGCGCAAGGCAGTGAAAGGTGGTCTGGCCCGGGGCCCTGTGAGGTGGGGTCGCGTCGTCGTCTTTGGGCCGACCAGCTTCTGGAATGTGATGAACCGGAACATTTCCAACCACGAATGCGGGAGACACATCTGGCTTCGTCAGTGCAGGTCGCAGCTCAGGAAATGAAACATGTGACTGAAACAATGTCCTGCACACACATGCGTGCGACAGAGCATGGCCTGGTCGGCGGCCTTTACGCAGTGGCAAGTCGTGCAAAAGGGCATCTGACGTTGGTATCAGTTCGAAGTCAATATGTTGTGACACTGACGACGATGTCACGCAAATGCGTTATTATTGCCATCAACGCCGGATAGATACGGCAATCGGGAGCATGCATGGCGAGACAGTGGGAAAATCGGATCACCAACCTCGTTGTCGGAGCGCTGGCCGCTGTTCTGTTGGGAGTCGTGATATCGTTTGCCTTTCAGATGACGCGGCCCGATCCCCGTCAGGTCGATGTATCGACACAACTCAGCAGCCCTGGCGCGGGATAGCTCCACATTGCGGCCGAAGGTCAATTGGCAGCAGTTGAACGGCATCACTTTGCCGGCCTTCGAGCGTCATGACTTGATGCCGTTTTGAGATTGGGGTGGTCACGCACCTCAACCAGGTAATCGTGACAATGTCCCAGCTCCCCCCGAGCGCGATAAGGCGGTCGATGAGCGTCAGCAGTTCTTGGTTGCCGGTCTCGCATCGAAAGCACACTGAACTGTCGAGGGCATCAAGCGCAACGATGTCGCGTTGCACTCCTGCGAGAAAACTCAAGGTCCAGGAGACCGCTGCCGCGTCCGGTTGACCGTTTTTGACCGACCAACGTTCGCGGCGGATCAACTCGCTCAGCTCCTTGTTCCACGCAAGCAGCCGATTTCGGTAAGGTTGCAGATGGGCGTCGAGATCCTCTTTCGACAGCTCGCGCCACCCATCGTTCGTTTGCTGTGCCACGTACCCCCGACCAGGTGGCGGAGCAATGGAAGTCACAAGGGGCGCCCCGGTCTGTTTTGGGAGATGACGTGCGCCTGGCCCAAGGGCACCACGCCCACACCACGAAGCCTAGGGCGGCAATCAGCAGCAGCAGAGCAAGTTCCATGGTCAGCCTCGCGATGACGCCAGGAGATCATCCCGCACGAGACGGGTCCAGCGCGCGCCTAACACAACTTCGCGATAGGGCTGCAAGTTTGCCAGAGAGCAGGTTTTTCAACAGGTTAGTCTTGAGCCTTGCCACGGGCATGTGCGCCACCAGACCGGACGCTTCTTCAAGCCATGCCTGAGGCACGGCGTATGCCGATCATTGCCGACGATGAGGATGCCGCCGAACATACTTCGATTTCATTGCCGCGAGGAATGTTTCCGATCGATATCTCCCTGGGCCACCCGCAAGGGAAACCCGATATAGATGTGCGACTGGGCAGTGGCGGTGAGGAAGCTGTCCCATCGAATGGGGCGGGATGCCAAGCCAGATGGTGCCCGCGTAACCGACAGGAACGTGCCGATTGGTGACACGGCGCGAACTGCCGTCTCGATCCGGCTAGGCATGAGCTGTTCTCAGAGGGACACTTTGACGCTATGCGCGCTCTTGCAATCGGATCGACGCCTGCTAATTGGTATTTTAGATACCTATTCCAGAACGGCGGAGGCCGTCTTGCGTCTTACCTTTTACACGGACTACGGGTTGCGCATGCTGATGCGAATGGCGAGTGCACCAGAGCGCGCCTTCTCGACCGCACAGCTTGCGGCGGAACTCGAGCTGTCGCGTCACCATCTCACCAAGATCATGCAGCGCCTCGCCCAGGTGGGAATCGTTTCCACCCGCCGCGGCAATGGCGGTGGTGCGCAACTGGCAAGACAGCCACGCGAGATAAACCTCGCTGAAATCGTCCGCGTGCTCGAAGCGGGACAGCCGCTTGTCGAGTGCTTTGCCAGGGACGGGGGCCATTGCACGCTCGACGGACGCTGCCGCCTCAAGGGCAAGCTGCGGAACGCACAAACCGCATTCATGAACGAACTCAACCACTCGACGCTGGCCGATATCGCGATACCAGCCAACGAGGCGGTGTGATGCAGCCAAAAGGTTACTTTACATGATTTCCAGCCTGACTCTCTCGGACCGCCGCATGGGGATGGGATTTTCGGTTGTACTAGCGCTGGGTGGCTTGTTGATGGCCGCTTCAGCACGCGACGGGGTCATGGCCGTCCACGGACTGATCGCCTGCGCTCTGGGGTTGGCCCTTGTTTTCCGACTTGGCGGTTCGCT
>CAZNHG010000176.1:0-6669 GCA_964572555.1 uncultured Devosiaceae bacterium
TCTACGACCGCATGCATACCCGCGAGATTGCGGCCTATGGCGGGCTCGTCGAGCGCATGCCGAAATACGCCGTCGCGTTCATGGTGTTCACCATGGCCAATGTCGGCCTGCCGGGCACCTCGGGGTTCATCGGCGAGTTCCTGACCATGTTCGCGGTCTTCCAGGTCAACACCTGGGTGGCCTTCGGTGCGGCGTTCGGCGTGATCCTGTCGGCCGCCTATGCGCTGTGGCTCTATCGCCGCGTGATTTTCGGCGTTCTCGACAAGGAGGCGCTCAAGTCCATGCTCGATCTGAGCCCGCGCGAACTGGTCATTCTCGTGCCGCTGATCGTTCTGACGATTTTCTTCGGCTTCTATCCCGCGCCCATCCTCGACTCGATCTCCCCTTCGGTGGAGGTGCTGGTCAGCGATTACGCGCAGGCGCTCGGGGCCGAGGAAATATCGGTGGCGGGGCATTAGGAGGCAGTCATGGAGTACGATGTGGTGAATTTGGCGTCGCTTGCCCCCGCTTATCCCGAACTGATCCTGCTGGTTGGCGCCGTCGCGCTGCTGATGGCCGGCGTTTTCCTGCGCCGCGATGCGACCGCGGGGCTGACCGGTATCGGTATCGGCCTTCTCATTGCCGTCGGCGTCCTCGTCGTGGCATCGCCCGCGCAGGGCGAATTGTTCAACGGCGCCTTCATCCATGACGGCTTTGCCCGCTACATGAAGGCGCTCGTCCTCGGCGGCTCGGCATTCGCGCTGATCCTGTCCGTCTCGAGCGCCACCGAGGAGGGTCTGAACAAGTTCGAGTACACCGTGCTCGTCCTGCTGGCGACGCTCGGCATGATGATGATGGTCTCGGCCAACGACCTCATGTCGCTCTACGTCGGTCTCGAATTGCAGTCGCTCAGCCTCTACGTCGTCGCCGCGATGAAGCGCGAGAGCGGACGCGCGACGGAGGCGGGCCTGAAGTACTTCGTGCTCGGCGCGCTCAGCTCGGGCATGCTGCTTTACGGCGCCTCGTTGGTCTACGGCTTTACCGGCCAGACCCACCTCACCGAGATTGCCAACGTCATCGCGAACGGCGAGCGCTCGATCGGCCTGATCTTCGGTCTGGTGTTCCTGCTGGCGGGCCTGGCCTTCAAGGTCTCCGCCGTGCCGTTCCACATGTGGACGCCGGACGTTTACGAAGGGGCGCCGACCCCGGTCACCGCCTTCTTCGCCTCCGCACCCAAGGTGGCGGCCATGGCGCTGCTCGTGCGCCTGGTGACCGAAAGCTTCCAGGCGATTTCCAGCGACTGGCAGCAGGTGGTGATATTCCTCGCCATCGCTTCCATGGTCCTGGCCGCGTTCGCGGCCATCGGCCAGCGCAACGTCAAGCGCCTGATGGCCTATTCCTCCATCGGGCACGTCGGCTTCGCGCTCACAGGGCTGAGCGCGGGGAGCCTGGTGGGCGTCGAGGGTGTCGCGGTCTACATGGCGATCTACATGACGATGACGCTGGGCGTGTTCGCCTGCCTGCTTTCTCTCAAGACGGAGAACGGTTTCGTCGAGGAGATATCCGATCTCGCCGGCCTTGCGCAGGCCCGGCCGTTCGTGGCTGCCGTGATGGCGGTGATGATGTTCTCGCTGATCGGCCTGCCGCCGCTCGCAGGGTTCTTTGCCAAGTGGCAGGTCTTCCTCGCCGCCATCGAGGCGCGCCTGTTCGTTCTGGCGGTCATCGGTGTGCTGGCGAGCGCCATCAGCGCGTTCTATTACCTGCGCGTGGTGCGCACCATGTACTTCGACGAGCCCACCCAGGAGTTCGCCACCGTGCCGGGTGAGTTGCGTTTCGTCATGGCGATCACCGGTTTCCTGGTGGTGACCTATTTCCTCACCGTCGGCTCGCCGCTCACCAGCCTCGCGCACTCGGCGGCAGGAAGCCTGTTCTAGGTGACGCGGTTCGCGCTCGGCCCGAAGGCGGCGGCGGCGGGCTACCGGCTCGCCGCTTTCGACAGCGTCGGCTCCACCAATTCCGAGGCGGCCGCGGCGGCGCAGGGGGACGATCCGGGGAAGATCTGGTTCACCGCCCTCCAGCAGACCGAGGGGCGCGGGCGCCGGGGCCGGCAGTGGGCCACGCCGCACGGCAATCTCGCCGCCAGCCTGCTGCTGCGCCCCCAGGCGAACGCGCCGGTCACCGCGACGCTGGGCTTTGTCGCCGGCGTGGCGCTCGACAAGGCGCTTTCGGAACTTCTGCCGAGCTCCAGCGTTAAACACGGCATAGATGGCGCCGACGGCCAGTCAGGGGGCGCCGGTGCGCGCGTCGCGCTCAAATGGCCGAACGACGTTCTGGCCGACGGGGCCAAGCTCGCGGGCATCCTGCTCGAATCCGCCAACGTGCCGGGCAGCGGGCCCGCCATTACCATCGGCTTCGGCGTCAATGTCGTTTCGGCGCCTGCCGATCTGCCGTATCCGGCCACCTGCGTGCGGGACCTCGGCTCCGATCTCGATGCCGAAACGATCCACACCGCACTTGCGGAACATTGGGTGGAAACGTTCGAATTGTGGAACCATGGGACGGGCATGGAGGCGATTCTCGACCAATGGCGGCGGGCGGCGGCCGGCATCGGCGCCGAGGTTGCCATCTCCACCCATGGCGAAGTCATACGGGGCGTTTTCGAAACCGTGGACGCCGAAGGACAGTTGATCGTGCGCACGCCGGACGGGCGGCGCATCCCCATTACGGCCGGTGACGTGCATTTCGGCACCACGGCCTCAACCCGCTGATTTGGCGGAACGGAGTATCGATGGCGCAAAAGCAGGACGACGAGCTGGTATTCGTACCCCTGGGCGGGGTCGGCGAGATCGGAATGAACATGGGGGCCTATGGCTACGGGCCCAAACATGACCGCAAGTGGCTCGTCGTCGATTGCGGCGTCACCTTCGGCAGCCCCGCGGAACCCGGTATCGATCTCATCATGGCCGATCCCGGCTTCCTCGAGGAGCAGGCGGACAATGTCGTCGGTCTCGTGCTCACGCACAGCCACGAGGATCACTACGGCGCGGTGTTCGACCTGTGGCCGGGCTTCGACGTGCCCGTCTACGCCACCCGGTTCACTGCCTCCATGCTCGAGGCCAAGCGCATTGCCAATTCCATCGTCGAGACCGTCCCGGTCACGGTGATCGAGCCGGGCGAGCCGTTCGACCTCGGCCCGTTCCGCGTCGAGGCGATCAACATGGCTCACTCGATCCCCGAGAGCAACGCGCTGCTCATCGATACGCCGGGCGGTCAGGCGCTGCACACCGGCGACTGGAAGCTCGACCCGCGCCCCGTGGGCGGTGCGCCGACCGACAGGGACCGTCTTCAGCGGATCGCGAAGCGCGACAAGCCGCTGGCGCTGATCTGCGACAGCACCAATGCCATGAAGGATGGCGAAAGCCCCTCCGAGATCGAGATCGGCGACAAGCTGGCCGAGCTGATCGCCGGGGCGCCACATCGCGTGGCCGTCACCACCTTCGCTTCCAATGTCGGGCGCATCATCTCCGTGGCGCGCGCCGCGGAGAAGGCGGGCCGCCAGGTGGTTCTGGCGGGGCGTGCGCTGCACCGCATCGTCACCATCGCCCGCGAGTTGGGCATGATGGAGGGCATTCCCTCGTTCCTCGACCAGGACATGTACGACCAGCTCCCGCGCGACAAGGTGGTGCTGCTGTGTACCGGCAGCCAGGGCGAATCCCGCGCCGCTGTGTCCCGCATCGCGCGCGGTGAGCACCCCGCGATCGATCTCAACGCCGGCGACCGCATGATCTTCTCGTCATGGGCGATCCCCGGCAATGAACGCGAAGTCATCGATATTCAAAATCATCTGATCGATCGCGGCGTCGAGGTCATTACCAATGCGCACGAACTGGTGCACGTCACAGGCCATCCGCGCCGCGGCGAGCTGGTCCAGCTCTACGACTGGATCAAGCCCGACGTGCTGGTGCCGGTCCACGGCGAGGCGGCGCATCTGGAAGCGCACGCGAAGCTGGGCCGCGAGCACGGTATTGCCAAGGTCGTCTCGATCCGCAACGGCGACATGGTGCGCCTGTTTCCCGATCCCATGCACTATCCCGGCGAGGTGCGCACCGGCGTGCTCTATCTCGACGGCGAAATCCTGTGCACACCCGAGGAAAGCGGTGTGCGCGGGCGGCGGCGCCTGTCCTTCGGGGGCTTCATCGCCGTCAGCCTGTGTGTCGACAAGCGCGGCCAGATCGTCTCGGGGCCGGACATCGAGATGGAGGGATTGCCCGAACTCGACGACGAGGAGGAAGAGACGCCGCTCGAGATCGCCCACAAGGCGCTCAAGGGCGTGATGCGCGGCATGCCGCCCAAGCGCCGCAGCGATCCGGACGTGCTTGGCGAGGCGATCCGTCGCGGGGTCCGTGGCGAAGTCGCGTCATATTGGGGGCGTAAGCCCAATGTGAGCGTGTTCGTACACCAGGTTTGAGGCGATGATGAACTGGATCAGCCTGCTCGCGGTTTATTTCGTCCTTTGGTGGCTCTGCCTGTTCATCGTGTTGCCGTTCCGGGTGCGCAATCAGATCGATGAGGGCGAAACCGTCCAGGGAACCGACCCGGGTGCCCCCGTCGTGTTCAGGATATGGCCCAAGCTTCTCGCGACGACCGTGCTGGCTGCCATCCTGCTCGGTCTTCTGGCCTGGGGGCTGTCCAATCCCATGCTGCAGCGCTACTGGGCGACCTGATCACGGGGCCGGGGCATCGCGGTGCAACAGGGCATCGGCGGGGGCATCCAATTGATAAACGTTTGGACATGAGAGACCGTCCAAATATCATTTTACTTAACTAATCCGATATTCCATCCTCCTGAAGTACGTGAGGAGGCCCAATCGTGCAGTTTGCCCGCATCAACGATATTACGATGCATTATCAGATAATTGGCGCGCCCGAAGGGCGGCCGGTTATGGTGTTCTGCAACTCGTTGGGGACCGATTTCCGCATCTGGCGCGATGTCGCCGTGCAACTTGCCGGCGAGGTCGGCATTCTCACCTACGACAAGCGCGGCCATGGCCTTTCCGATGCGCCTGCCGGCGACTACGCCATGCAGGATCATGTCGACGATCTGGCGGGGCTGCTCGACCATCTCGGCATTTCCAATGTCATCGTGTGCGGCCTGTCGGTCGGCGGCATGATCGCCCAGGGTCTTCATGCGAGCCGCCCCGATCTCGTGCGGGCGCTGATCCTGTGCGACACCGCCCACAGGATCGGCGATGCGGCGCAATGGAACGAGCGCATCGAGGCCGTGCAGGCGAACGGCATTCCGGCCCTGTCCGAAGGGGTTCTGGCCCGCTGGTTCACGCCGGGATACCGCAACGAGGACAACCCCGAATTCGCCGGCTACCGCAACATGCTGGAGCGTCAGCCCGTGGCGGGCTACGCCGGCACGTGCGCGGCGCTGCGCGACACCGACTACACCGAGGCCGCCGGGGCCATCTCCGTGCCGACGCTGTGCGTCGTGGGCAGCCAGGACGGCGCCACGCCGCCCGAACTGGTCAAGGATCTGGCCGGCCTCATTCCCGGATCGGGTTACCAGGTCATTTCCGGCGCCGGGCATTTGCCGTGCATCGAGAAACCGGACGAGCTGACGGCGCTGATCCGCAGCTTCATCAGCGGCTTGTAACAGAGTAGGAGAGGGCGCGGATGACACAGCGTTCAGAGATGTTTCGCCAGGGCATGGCCACGCGGCGCGAAGTGCTGGGTGACGGCCATGTCGACCGCGCCGAGTTGCAGAAATCCGACTTCGATACGCCGTTCCAGGACCTGATCACCGAAGCCGCCTGGGGGCACGTCTGGTCGCGTCCGCAATGGAGCAAGCGCGAGCGCTCGATCGTCACCATAGCGCTGCTGGCGGCCCTGGGGCACGACGAGGAACTGGCGATGCATGTGCGCGCCACCGCCAATACCGGCGCGACCCGTGAGGACGTGTGCGAGGCGCTGCTGCACGTGGCCATCTATACCGGCGTGCCCGCGGCGAACAGCGCCATCAAGATCGTCAAGGAAGTTTATGCCCGCATGGATGCGGAGCACGTGGCCTGAAGCAGGAGACAGGAATGAAGAACAAACCGCCTGAGACAGGGGCGTTCTTTCAACGCGATTTGACCATGCACCCGCCGCCCTACACGCCGGGCTACAAGACGGCGGTGCTGCGCTCGCCGCAATATGCCAAGCTCTCGCTGAACAACACGCTGAGCGAGATCAACGGCCCGGTATTCGGCCATGACATCATCGGCGAGCTCGACAACGACCTCATTCACAACTTCGCCGCCCCGGGCGAGAGCGCCATCGGTCAGCGTATCATCGTGCACGGCCATGTGCTCGACGAGCGCGGCGTCGGCGTCGACGGGGCGCTTGTCGAATTCTGGCAGGCGAATGCCGGCGGCCGCTATCGCCACAAGAAGGAGGGCTATCTGGCGGCCCTCGACCCGAACTTCGGCGGCTGCGGGCGCGCCATCACCGACGAGAACGGCTATTACAGCTTCCGCACGATCAAGCCCGGCGCTTATCCGTGGCCGAACACCCCGAACGACTGGCGGCCCGCGCACATTCACTTCTCGATCTTCGGGCACCGCTTAGCCCAGCGCCTGAACACCCAGATGTATTTTGAGGGCGATCCGCAGATCCCGCAAAGCCCGATCGTGAAGACGAATCACG
>CAZNHG010000177.1:0-6646 GCA_964572555.1 uncultured Devosiaceae bacterium
AAAAGTGCTAGCGAGCAGGCCGTACGTCACCTTCTTTCAGGCAGGACATTTGCAATGGCAGACAACGAACCGGACGCGCCGGCCCCCGACGGCCAGGCAGCGGCGGCCAGCGGCAAGGGCCCCTCGGTCAACATCGTGGGTCAGTACATCAAGGATCTCAGCTTCGAGAACCCCGGCGCGCCGGGCACGATCATGGGCGGCAGCGGCAGCCCGAAATTCGACGTCAACATCTCCGTACAGGTGAAGAAGCAGACCGACGAGGTCTACGCGGTCGAATTGACGATCAACGCCAAGGCGAACCGCGAGGAAACGCTGCTGTTCAATATCGAGCTGGTCTATGGCGGGCTGTTCCGCGTGCGCAACGCGCAGGAGAACCAACTGCCCCCGCTGTTGATGATCGAGTGCCCGCGGCTGATCTTCCCCTTCGCCCGGCAGGTGCTGGCGAGCGTCACGCAGTCCGGCGGCTTCCCGCCGCTGCTGATGGAGCCGGTCGACTTCGTGGCGATCTATCAGCAGAACCTGGCGCGTATGTCGCAGTCCAACCCGAGCGCCTCGGGCCAGGCGACCGCCAACTAGAGCGTTTTCCGTTCTGATTGAATCAGAACGGAAGCTCCAGGTTCTTGAGTGGCCGCGTATTCGCGTGGACCTTCGGTTCGAGGCGAACAAGTGATGTCCGTTCAGCGGGATATTGCTCCGCTGGAGCAATATCTCTTCCGCTTCACTTCTGAAAACGCTCATTTGAAGCACGCACGGCCCGGCTTCGCACCGGAAGCCGGGCCGGCGCTTTCTTCCTACTCCGAGTAGCCGTTCCACAGCGCATTGTCGCCGATCGACTCGATCAGCGCGGCATGCGCGCGTTTGTCCGCATCGCTCAGCCGGCCCGGCAGCGGCTCGGGGCGAGGTGCACGCGGCGCGGTATCGTGCACCACGTCGCTTGCCGCATCGCTCTGCGCCTGGGCGGACAGGGCAAGCGCCACCTGGCGTCCCCCGATCAGCTCGAGATAGACCTCGGCGAGGATCTCGCTGTCCAGAAGCGCGCCATGCAGGGTGCGCCTGGTGTTGTCGATACCGTAGTGCTTGCACAACGCATCGAGGCTGACGCGGGCACCCGGGTGCACTTGGCGGGCGAGCTGGACGGTATCGATCACCTCGTTGCCGAGGGCCGTCTTGCCGCACCATTCGAGTTCGGCATTGAGGAACCCCATGTCGAACGGTGCATTGTGAATGACGAGCGTTCCGTCACCCACGAAATCGGCGAAGTTCTGCGCCTCGTCCCTGAACAGGGGCTTGTCGGCGAGAAAATCGTCCGAGAGCCCGTGCACCTTGAACGCCTCCTCGGGCATGGTGCGTTCGGGGTTGAGGTAGACATGGTAGTGATTGCCCGTGGGTACGTGGTTGATCAGCTCGACACAGCCGATCTCGACGATGCGGTCGCCCCCGGCGGGGCTGAGGCCCGTGGTTTCGGTGTCGAGAACAATCTCGCGCGTCATGCGCTCACCCCTTGAGTCCTGGTCACGCCGTGCCGGCGCGGGCGCGGCATTGCACGATGACGGCGTCAACAGCCGCACGCGTCGCCGCCAGCGTGGTGCCGGTATCGATGACGAAATCGGCCCGCCTCTTCTTCTCGGCCTGCCGCATCTGGCGCGCAAGCAGGCCATCGAATTTTTCCACCGTCATGCCGGGCCGCTCCAGCGCGCGGCGGCGCTGCTCGGCCTCGGAACAGGTGGTGACGGCGACGGCATCTACGGGATAGCGTGATCCCGTTTCGAAGAGCAGCGGGACCTCGATGACCGCGAGATCGGCGCCGTCCGCGCGGGCCGCATCCAGAAAGTCCAGCATCTTGCCGCGCACGAGCGGATGGACGATGTTCTCGAGAGCGGCGTAGCGCACGGGATCGCCGGCAAGGGCCGCGCCGAGTTTCTGCCGGTCGATCCGCCCACCGGTGGCGACGCCGGGGAATTCGGCGGTTATCGCCTCAACCGCCTCGTCCTCGTAGAGCGCGTGCACGGCTGCATCGGCGGAATAAGCCGGCACACCGGCCTGCTCGAAGAATTCCAACACCGTCGACTTGCCCGTGGCGATGGATCCGGTGAGCCCGAGAACGAACATCAGGCCATCTCCAGGCTGTCCTCGGCGAGCTTGCGCAGGGCCGGGGTCACCTCGGGCGTCACCCCGAACCAGGCGGCAAATCCCGGCGCCGCCTGGTGCAGCAGCATGCCCAGGCCGTCGACGACCTGCAGGCCATGGGCGCGCGCGTCCGCAAGCAGCGGGGTTTCGAGCGGGGTATAGACGATATCGGTCACCAGGGCATCGGCCGGCAACGCCGAAAGGTCCAGCCCCTCGAAGCGCGTGCCGTGCATGCCGACGGCGGTGGTGTTGACCACGATTGCCGCCTCGGCCGCCAGCTCGTCAAAGGCGTCGAGCGGCGCGGCGGCAAAGGGACCTGGCAGCTCTGCGGCGAGCGCCGCCGCCTTGTCTGCGGTGCGGTTGAGAATGTGCACGGGATCGAAGCCGCGGCGCGCGAGCCCGACGAGCACGGCCCGCGCCGCACCGCCGGCGCCGAGCACGATGGCGGACCGCGGATGCGCGTCCCATCCCGGCGCCTGCTGATCGAGATTGCCCAGAAAGCCTGCCAGGTCGGTGTTGAAGCCGCTCAGATGCCCGTCGGTCATGACCAGCGTGTTGACCGCGCCGATGATCCGCGCGTCCTCGGAAACGCTGTCGCACAGCGTGCGTACCGCCTGCTTGTGCGGGATGGTGACATTGCCGCCGGCAAAAGCGCCGGCCCGCAGCTTTGCGATAAACGCCCCGAGCGCTTCGGGGGCGACATCGTGCGGTTCGTAAACGCCTTTGATATCGTGCGTTTCCAGCCAGTGCCGGTGAATGAGCGGCGAGCGGGAATGGGCGATGGGGTGGCCGATGACAAAGGCTCTTGGGGTCATATCGTGCTTTCGAAAAGATGTGGGGCATGCTGGCGCAAACCGGCGAGAAGGGGCAAGAGGGGAAGTCCGAGAACCGTGAAGTAATCGCCCTGCACCGCCTCGAACAGCTGCACGCTGGGACCCTCGAGCCTGTAGGCGCCGACGGATCCCACGATACCGGGCCCTTCGCGCGCAAGAATCCGGTCGCGTTCGGCCCGTCCGGTGGCGCGCATGGTGAGATCCGCCCGATCGGTCGCTTCCCAAAGGACGGCATTGCCGGCAACGAGCGCGGCGGCCACGACGAGGCTGTGGGTCCGCCCGCTGAGAACCGCGAGCTGGTCGCGCGCCGCCTCGAGGGTGCCGGGCTTGTGCAAAACCGTTTCGCCGCACACCAGGATCTGGTCCGCTCCGATTACGATGGCCTGCGGATTGGCGGCGGCTACGCTTAGCGCTTTCGCCCGCGCCAGATGCGCGGCACGCGTTGCGGCATCGGCCTGCAAGCCCGGTTCGGCCTCGATGGCGCGCTCGTCGATGGCGGCCGGAACGGCATCGAAGCTGAGGCCCGCATTACGCAAAAGCGTTGCGCGCGCAGGGCTTTGCGAGGCGAGGATCAGGTGCGCGGACGGGTTGTCCGCCGGTTTTTCAACAGAACTCATGATGCTGGGGAGAAGTGATAACGATTCGTTAACCCTGAGCGATTCGTGCCCATCCGTACAAGGAAACGTGCACAAGCTGGCTCGTGTTGACAGACCGGGAGGCGGCTTGTGAATTCCGCGTAAAACAGTGGCCGCGCTCGCGAGGGCCGCACAAGGGTTGTCCACCGGGTCATGCCCAAATCCTGCATGGTTAAGATCGTATTAAGATACTGTTTACCGTGGATGATAACCAATCGTTAACACTTTCGACGCGCCGGATCGGTTCCGCGGCGCATGACGGAGTAACTGCGACAGCGTGGATCGGCGGGCGGTGTTGTGGGCGCGAAGGAATTCAGGCAAAACACCGCTATATAGAAGAAACAGACTCTCAAAGAGTCTATCTATCAGCTTGCCGTGACACCCCGGACCCGGAGCCGCTCTCTCGTGACCGCGACCTCAAAGCCCGTGCTCGACACCGTTCGCGGGACGGTGCCCGCCCGTCCGCCGATCTGGATCATGCGGCAGGCCGGACGCTATCTGCCCGAATACCGCAAGATCCGGAACAAGGCGGAAGGCTTTCTGAACCTGTGCTATACCCCGGAGCTGGCGACGGAGGTCACCCTTCAACCGCTCAGACGCTTCGATCTCGACGCGGCGATCCTATTCTCCGACATTCTGGTGCTTCCCGATGCGCTGGGTCAGCAAGTGGCTTTTGAAAAGGGTCAGGGACCTGTTCTCGAACCTTTGGTCAAATCGCACCTGTCGACACTCGATCCCCAGCGGGTCGCGGGTTATCTGCAGCCGGTTTTTGAAACACTGGGCAGGGTGAAGGATGCTCTCGATCCGGACAAGACGCTGATCGGGTTTTGCGGGTCGCCCTGGACGGTGGCGACCTACATGATCGGCGGGAAAGGATCCGCGGACCAAGCGGCGGCGCGGCTGTTCGCATTGAACGAGCCGGATGCCTTCCGTGCGCTGATGGACATTCTCGTCGAGGCGAGCATTTCCTATCTCGTGGGCCAGCTAAAGGCGGGCGCCGATGTCGTGCAGCTTTTCGAGAGCTGGGCGCTCAATCTCGACGAAATCGCCTTCGACAATCACGTGATTGAGCCGAACCGCCGCATCGTCGAGGGCGTGCGTGCGGAATTTCCCGATGCGCCGATCATCGGATTTCCGCGCGGGGCCGCCGGGATGATCCCGCGCTTTGTGGAGAAAACCGGCGTGGACGCGGTGGGGCTCGATTTCTCGATGCCGGTCGGCGTGGCGAACGGCACCCTGCCCCACGGGTTTCCGGTGCAGGGCAATCTCGATCCCCTGCGGCTGGTTGCCGGCGGGGTGCAGATGGAGATGCGAGTGCGCGAAATCGTCGAAGGGTTTGCGGACAGGCCGCACATCTTCAACCTGGGGCACGGTATCGTCCCCGATACGCCGATCGATCACGTGTCGCGGCTGGTTGAACTGGTGAAGGGCTGACCTATATGCTGTGGGTGAAGGCCCTGCACGTGATGGCGGTGATCGCCTGGATGGCGGGTCTGTTCTATTTGCCCCGCCTGTTTGTCTATCATGCCGATGCGGAAGCCGGATCGGTCCAGTCGGAAACCTTCAAGATCATGGAGCGCCGGCTTTACCGCGGCATCATGATGCCCGCGATGATCGCCAGCTGGGTGTTCGGGCTCTGGCTCGTCATCGGGTTCGGCGCGGTGCGCTTCGACATCGCGGCCGGCTGGGGCTGGGTGTGGGCGAAGGGTCTCTTTGTCATCGCCCTGTCGGGATATCATGGCATGCTTGGCCGTTACTTGCGGGAGTTCGCCGGGGACAGGAATGTCAAGACTTCGCGCTATTTCCGGTTGATTAACGAAATACCGACACTGTTGATGGCCGGAATCGTTGTTTTTGTGATCGTCCGGCCCTTTTAAAACATCGGACTCGAAACAATCTTGAATTGTTGACGAGATCAGTTTAAGCAATGGCTCTCCTGCCTTGCGCGCAAAAGCCGGCGCCAGACCCGGCTGCAGCGAGTTTCTTCCTCAAATTTCCCACGTGTTGCCGAAACGGTGCGCCCATCCATGCAGAATATGAAGCTCAGCGAGCTTAAAGACAAATCCCCGGCAGATCTGCTGTCCTTTGCCGAAGACCTCGATGTCGAGAACGCCTCGACCCTGCGCAAGCAGGAGTTGATGTTCGCCATTCTCAAGCAATTGGCGGCGAACGACGTCGACATTACCGGTGAAGGCGTGGTCGAGGTCTTGCCCGACGGATTCGGCTTCCTGCGCTCGCCTGATGCGAACTATCTGCCCGGTCCCGACGACATCTACGTCTCGCCCTCGCAGATCCGGCGGTTTTCGCTGCGCACCGGCGACACCGTGGAAGGCCAGATTCGCTCCCCCAAGGAAGGCGAGCGCTATTTCGCGCTTCTCAAGGTCAACTCGATCAACTTCCAGGAGCCCGAGGCGGTCCGGCACAAAATCAATTTCGACAACCTCACGCCGCTCTATCCGGACGAGCGGCTGCGCATGGAAGTCGACGATCCCTCGACCAAGGATCGCAGTGCCCGGGTTCTGGACCTTGTCACACCCCTGGGCAAGGGCCAGCGTGCATTGATCGTCGCGCCGCCTCGAACGGGTAAGACGGTTCTGTTGCAGAATATTGCACAGTCCTTGTCGATCAATCACCCCGAGTGCTATCTCATCGTGCTGCTGATCGACGAGCGCCCGGAAGAGGTGACCGACATGCAGCGCTCGGTGCGCGGCGAAGTGATTTCCTCGACCTTCGACGAGCCGGCCTCGCGCCACGTCCAGGTGGCGGAAATGGTCATCGAAAAAGCGAAGCGCCTCGTCGAGCACAAGCGCGACGTGGTGATCCTTCTCGATTCGATCACCCGGCTGGGGCGTGCCTACAACACGGTCGTGCCATCCTCGGGCAAGGTGCTCACCGGCGGTGTCGACGCCAACGCCCTGCAGCGCCCCAAGCGCTTCTTCGGCGCGGCGCGCAATATCGAGGACGGCGGCTCGCTGACCATCATCTCGACCGCGCTGATCGATACCGGCAGCCGCATGGACGAGGTGATCTTCGAGGAGTTCAAGGGCACCG
>CAZNHG010000178.1:0-6630 GCA_964572555.1 uncultured Devosiaceae bacterium
GCAGGACATCGGCGGCTCGGCCCGGCTCGAGAACAATCTCGACTTCCCCTTCGCGACGCTTCTCTACGCCGTGTCCCTCATCCACTGCACCCCGGTCTCCATCGGCCAGGGCGGCAATGGCCTGGGAACCATGTGGGGCTGGGAAACCGCAGAGCGCTTCCTCGACGAAGCCGGTTTCGGATCCGTCGAGCGTCACGTCCTGCCGCACGATCCGATGAACGTCTGGTTCGTGGCGCGCGCATAGCGCCCCTGCCCCGCAGCAAGCGTACTCCCGGCCCCGCGCCGGGAGTACGCACGCTGACTGACAACGCCGGCCCGCGAGACGAAAAACATGACCCACCACCGCGAAATCGACATCACCCCCGCTCTCGCCCTGCGCCTCGCCACCCTCGAGGACCGGCCGGCTCTGGAGGAGTTGAAGGCCCAATCCATAAAGCGCCTGCTCGAACCGTTCCTGAACAACGGCCAGAAACGGACCATGCACGAAGCCACCCCCTTCGACCCCTGCCTGATCGAGGACGGAACCTACTACGTCGTCACCGTGAACGGCCGCATCGCCGCCAGCGGCGGCTGGAGCCGGCGGTGTGCCAGGATCCGCATGGCCTCCGCCTTCGGCTCCAGGGACCTCGTCGACCCGGCAACCGGCGCCGCCGGCATCCGCGCCATGTTCGTCCACCCCGACTTCGCACGCCGCGGCCTCGGCTCGCTCCTGCTCACCAACGCCGAATCCGCCGCCCGTCTCGCCGGCTTCCGCAAGGCGGAACTGATCGCCACCACCGCCGGCGAAAAGCTCTACCGCGCGCACAACTGGAAAGTCGAAGACCGCCTCACCGTAGGCCCACCCGGCCACCCCGGCGTCCCCGCATCCCGCATGACGAAGAGGCTGGGGTGAGGCTCCGCACTTCCCCTCCTGACAAGCCCTGACGCAATGACCATTTATTGAAGATCCGTCAGGCGGGCGTCGGCAGCTCATGCCGGCGCCCCCGGGGCGGCCATGTCCGCCCTCCCGGGGCATCTCCGGCGAAAAAATTGCGCTAAACTGTCCAATCCGGACGTGTCCGGGCGTCTTGAAGCACCGGTCGCTATGCCGGCTCATTCCGGAAAGGACATGTCATGACAAGAAAGACCTATCTGTGCATCCAGCGCAGCACGCCGGGGAACGGAAGCAAGCCCTCCCCCGCCGAAATGGAGGAGATGTACGCCAGATTCACCGAATGGCAGGAGAAATTCGCCGACAACATCGTCGACATGGGCGGCAAACTCGACGGCGGCAAAGTGGTAACTGCCGATGGCGAGACGGACGGCCCCTTCGTTGAATCCAAGGAGATCGTCGGCGGCTACATGATCGTGGCTGCGGAAAGCCTCGAGGAAGCCGCGGAAGTAGCGCGCCGGAGCCCCGGCACGGCGATGCCCGGCTCCAGCGTCGAGGTGCGGGAGATCAGCAAGCCGTGACGGCGCGCGGGCCGGTCGAGCACTTCTTCCGGCACGAATACGGCCGCCTGGTGGCGATTCTGGCGCGCCGCGCAGGTGTCGACAATATCGAGGCCATAGAGGACGCAGTGCAAGCGGCCCTGGTCAAGGCGCTCGAAACGTGGCCCTTCACGGGCCAGCCGGAGAATCCCTCCGGCTGGCTTTTTCGCGTCGCGCACAACACGCTGATGAGCACCCTGCGCCAGCGGCGAAGCCGGGACCGCCTGCTGGCACAGGGCGCCGGCGATATCGATCATCCCCCCGAGACCGGCCCGCAACCGTTTCTGGCCTCCGAAATCCGGGACGATCTCCTGCGCATGCTGTTCGTGTGCTGCGATCCGGAGATCCCGGAAGACTCGCAGTTGGCGCTGGCTCTGAAAACGCTTTGCGGATTCAGCGTGGAGGAAATAGCGCTACGCCTGTTCACCAGCCCGGCCAATGTCTACAAACGCCTCGGCCGGGCCCGGAACCGTCTCCGCACCGGCCCGCCGGAACCGCCCGATCTCGCCGCCGCCCACTACGCCGAGCGGCTGCCGGCCGTGTACAGGATCGTCTATGTCCTGTTCGCTGAGGGCCATCTTGCCACGCACGCCGAAACGGCCATACGGACCGAGCTGTGCGACGAGGCGATCCGGCTGACGGCCATCCTGGCGGAACACCCGGCCGGCCGCACGCCCGAGACTTGCGCCCTTCTGGCCCTGATGCACCTGCACCGGGCCCGGATGAGCGCACGCAGCAACGCTTCCGGGGGCCTGCTCCTGCTCGAGGAGCAGGACCGCACTTTGTGGGACGGCGAGCGGATCGCCCTCGGCCTCCAATGGCTGGCCCGCTCCGCGCAGGGCGACATCTATTCCCGCTATCACGCCGAGGCCGGCATCGCGGCGGAGCACTGCATGGCCCCCTCCTTCGCGCGGACACGCTGGGACCGCGTGGTGCAATGCTACGAGTTGCTCGAACGCGCCGCGCCTTCCGCCCTGCACCGGCTGAACCGGGCCGTCGCGGTGGCCGAATGGCAGGGGCCGGCCGCCGGGCTCGCCACGCTCGATGGCCTCCGCCCGCCCGCCTGGCTGGAAGGCTCCTATCAATGGTCGGCCGTACTGGCCGACCTGCACCAGCGCTGCGGCGATGCCGAGCTGGCACGAAGCTATCGCGACGACGCGCTTGCCTCCGCTCCCTCGCAAGCCATCAGGACGCTTCTACAACGGCGGCTCCATGAACGCCGGACGGGGAATCCCCCAACGCCTCGATAACTCCGGCGCGCACCTCCTGCCCGCTCACGCCTCCGGCCCGGTACCGCGCACTGCACGCGGCGTGGTGCCGTAGCGGATGCGGAATCGCCGGTAGAAGGTGGACAGGTCGTTGAACCCCACGTGATACGCGATATCGATGATCGGCGCGTGCCGCGTCGCCGGATTGGTCAACAGTCTGTAGGCCCGCTCGAGCCGCCTCCGCGCCACGGCTTCCGCAAAGCTCTCCCCGCCATCCTCCAGCAGCGCGTGCAGCCAGCGCACCGAGATGTTCAGGTCCCGGGCGGCGACGCGGGCACTGAGCTCCGGATCGCCCGAATGCGCCTCGATATAGGCGAGAATCCGCTGCATTTGCGTAACGCGATAGGCGTCCCGGGGGTTGCCCCGCAAGCCGGTTTCCGCCTCCACCGCCTGCCCCGTCAGGGCGCACAACTGCAGCAACAAGCGCTGCTGCTGGCTATCGTCGAGCTGCCCCGCGTTCTGGCTCATCAGGCGCATCGACCCCGCGAGCATGCGCGTCATCCCGCGCGTCCGCGACAGGTGGTACATGGCCCTCGCCGGATCGACCTCCGGCATCAGCGGCCGCAGGATGGCGGACGGCAGGTCCCAGCGTACAAACCGCACCGACGTGTCGTGAGCCGCTTGAAACGCCACGCGCTGGCCCATCACCACGACATCTCCGGGCACCTGCACGTACTCCGCAACATCGCTTTCACAGCGCCACTGTCCCGTCACCACCTGGAGAAGGTGAAAATGCCGCTCGTCACCACGCCCGCGGTCCTGGGAGAGGCGCGCCGGCGGCACATGCGCGCTCACGCAGGCGGCATCTCCGAACGAATGGCTAGCCACCACGCAGTGCTCGCCATTCCGCGACTCATCGAGCCATTCGATGATCTTGTTGGCGAAAAGGTTCCCCGCGGGTTCCCCTGCCTGTTCCCTCTGCGCCGGCACAACGAGCTCCCTTTTCGGTCTCCCCGGCACGCACAGCATTCTCCAATGCGCAATCTGCAAAACTCTAGTGCGTCAATCGCCAAGACACAACGCCCCGCCCTCAGCACCCTGCCGCGCATCGCAATCGTGCCATCGACATAGGGAGGCAATTATCATGGCGGATACCGGTGAACTCGTGGTACTGTTGACGAAGGGACCGAGCGACGAGTTGAGTTCGGTCGGCTTCACGATCGCCAATGGCGGCATGACCGCCGGACTGAACGTTTCAGTGTTCCTGACCAGCGATGCCGTCGACGTCGCGCGCCGCAAGGCCGCCGACATGACCGAGGTTCATCCGCTGGAGCCCTTGGCCAGCCTGGTCGGAGATTTCCTCGCACGCGGCGGCACGCTCTGGGCCTGCACGCCCTGCGTCAAGGCCAGGGGCTATGACGAGTCCGACCTGATCGAGGGCACCGTCATAACGGGCGCCAGCCCCATGCACGAGCGCATCAAGGCGGGCGCGGCGACGCTCAGCTTCTAGTTCGTCCGTGCCGAGGGCACACGCAAACACGAAAAGGAGGGGATGATGTCGCAAGTTGCACAGCCAGCCGGCCGCACCGAGTATGTGGAGTTCTGGAACGATATTCTCGAGCCGAAGTTCACGCGCTGGAAGCACGTTCTCGTGGGTGGGTTGGGCCACCACAGCGCCGCGGTTTTCCCGCGCCTGACCGTACGGGAGGGCGACAAGGTGGTCGATGTCGGTTGCGGCTTCGGCGACACCGCTATCGAACTGGCCCGGCGCGTTGGGCCCGGCGGCCGGGTTCTCGGCCTCGATTGCTGCGACGCCTTCATGGAGGATGGCCGGCGCGAAGCCGACGAGCAGGGTATCGCCAATGTCCGGTTCGAAGAGGCGGACGTGCAGTTCTACCCGTTCGACGGGGAATACGATTTCTGCTTCTCGCGCTTCGGCACGCAATTTTTCGAAAATCCGGTGGCCGCCCTGCGCAACATGCGCAAGAGCCTCAGGCCCGGCGGCACCATGACCATGATCGTCTGGCGCGACATCGCCGACAATCCCTGGCTCGGCCTGCCGAAATCCATCGTCGCCGAGTTCCTGCCGCCTCCGGGCGAGGATGCCCGCTCCTGCGGCCCCGGCCCGTTTTCGATGTCCGAAGAGGAGGTGGTGCGCAAGCAGCTCGAGATCGCAGGCTACGACGACGTCACCTTCGAGCGGATCGACGCACCCCTGATGGTCGGACGCACGGCGGACGAGGCGGTCGCCTTCCAGCTCGCGCTCGGCCCGGCGGGCGAGATCTACCGCGAGGCCGGTGAACTGGCGGAGCAACAGCACGACAAGATCGTCGCCGCCCTGAAATCCGAACTCGCCCGCTACGAGACGGACGAGGGTATCGTCCTGGATTCCAGCTCCTGGATGATTTCCGCGCGCAATCCCGGTTAGAGCCGGAGACGGCCGCGGCCGCCGCACCGTTACCTCCCTTGAATACGTCGTCACCGCCCCGGCTTCGCGCCGGGGCGGTCACACGTCGACGGATCGGGAAACGGGTGCTCTCAGCCCTTCGCCCGGGCCGCGTCGATGCTCAAACTCCCGCCACCGGCGAACACCAGGTACAGGAACACGAAGCAGAACAGGATGGCGGCATCGCCACCATTGTTGGCCGGAAAGAAATTCTGCGGCGCATGTACCATGAAATAGGCCACCGCCATCATCCCCGCCAGCACGAACGCCACCGGCCGCGTGAACACGCCGACGAGCACCGCCAGCCCGCCGAAGGTTTCCAGAATGCCCGCCACCAGCATGAGCCCGGATGCGCCGTTGGCGAACATCTCCGAGGCGGGAAAGTTGAACAGCTTCTGCGTGCCGTGCGCGATGAACAGCAACGCGGTAACGATGCGCAACACCCCCAGGGTGTGCGGTGCATAGCGGGACAAGGACGCTTGCATAAGGTATCTCCATATCTCGTTGGAAATCGGCACCTGTGCCGACAGGGACGGCCCCCATGCCACAAATCACGGCCAGTGGGAAATCATCCCGGAACGAACAGTGAGTTCGACGGAAGATGGACGGTGGCGGCGCATGCCCCCTCCGCACTTCCCCTCCTGACAACTCCTGACACAATGACTATTTACTAGGGAGTCGACACGGCGCCCCGCGCCGCGCATGCATCACGAGCGCTCCGGAAGTCCCCCATGGCTGGCAAGTCCAACAAGAAATCCGAGTCGGAAGACAAAGGCGCGACGGAGTTCTCCGTCGACGACTTCCTCGGCGAGATCGAGAAGGCCGAGGACGACGCGGCCAATCAGCGCCTCCCCCAGGAGCGCCTGAAGAACAAGCGCCGGATGGATCGCGAGGCACGCGAGGAGGCGGACAAGGCACCGAAAACCGAGCACGAAAAGCGCCGCACCACCAAGACGTCGAACCCCGACACCGTCACCGGCATGTCGAAGAAAGCGCCGAAATCCAAGGCCAACGCCGTCGAGCGCCCCACCAACCTCCCCGGCTTCGAGGAAGCCCCGCAGGCGGGGTTCTCCCACGCGCCGGCGGGGAAACCTCCAATTGGCGGGGGTGCCGGGGAAGGCCGCGGAGCGGCCGACGGCGGCTCAAACAAGAATGCCGACAACTCCGGCGTCACCGCCACCGTCTCGGCCCTGCAGAACCTCATCGAGCACGGCCGCAAGGAGGTCGAGGGCACCTCTGCCTGGGTTCCCCACCGCCCCGAGCGCCCGGAGAAGTCGGAGGGCGGCGTTCCCTTCAGGCTCGCCACCGAATACGAGCCCCGCGGCGACCAGCCCACGGCCATCGCCGAGCTGGTGGAGGGCGTCGATTCCGGCGAGACCGACCAGGTGCTGCTCGGCGTCACCGGCTCGGGCAAGACCTTCACCATGGCCCAGGTCATCGAGAAGACCCAGCGCCCCGCCCTGATCCTCGCGCCCAACAAGACGCTCGCCGCCCAGCTCTACGGCG
>CAZNHG010000179.1:0-6615 GCA_964572555.1 uncultured Devosiaceae bacterium
TTCTGCAGGTTCGGCTCGGTCGATGACAACCGCCCGGTGGCGACCGCCGCCTGGTGGTAGGAGGTGTGCACACGGCCGGTGCGCGCATTGATGTATTCGGGCAGCGCGTCGGAATAGGTCGACTTGAGCTTGGTCACCCCGCGCCAGTCGAGAATGACTTGGGCGAGCGGCACCTCCTTGGCGGCGAGGTCCTCGAGCACCTGAACGCCGGTCGCCCAGGCGCCCGACTTGGTCCTGGTGCCGCCCTCGAGCCCCATCCTGTCGAACAGGATTTCGCCCAGCTGCTTGGGCGACCCGAGATTGAATTTCTCGCCGGCGATCTCGTGCGCCTCGGATTCCAGCTGGGCGGCGCGCTGGGCGAAATCGCCCGAAAGCCGCGAGAGAATCTGCTTATCGACGGAGATGCCCCGTGCCTCCATGCGCGCTAGCACCGGCGCGAGCGGGCGCTCCAGCGTTTCGTAGACGGTAGTGACACGGTCGGCTGCGAGGCGCGGCTTGAGCGCGTGCCACAACCGCATGGTGACGTCGGCGTCCTCGGCGGCGTATTTCGTCGCCTCGGGGATTTCGAGCTGGTCGAAGGTCTTCTGATTCTTGCCAGTGCCCGCAAGGTCCTTGAAGGCGATGGGCGTGTGTCCCAGCCAAGTTTCCGACAGCGCGTCCATCGAGTTCCCGCGCGCGCCATCGAGCGCGTAGGAAATCAGCATGGTGTCGTCGATGGGCGCCAGCGTGATGTCATGGCGCGCGAGAATGCCGATATCGTACTTGGCGTTCTGCAGGATTTTCAGGATCGCCGGGTCCTCGAACACCGGCTTGAGGGCGGCGATGACGTCGGCCGTCTCGAGCTGGCCCGCCACCTTGCCGCCGCCGAACATGTCGCCCTCGCCTTGCGCGTGGGCGAGCGGGATGTAGGCGCCGTTGCCCGGCTCGGTGCTCAAACAGATGCCGACGAGATCGGCGGTCTGGTTGTCGAGCCCCGTGGTCTCGGTATCGACGGCGACATGCCCCATGGCGTTGATGGCGGCGATCCAGCGCTCGAGCGCGGCCATGTCGGCGATGGTTTCATAGGCCGCGTGATCGATGGGGATGTTGCGGATGCGCTCGGCGACAGCGGCGGCATGGGCCGCGGGGCCCTCGCCGGCGGCGCCGGCAACGCCGTGATCGGCCACGGGGTCGGAAATCCCGGCCTCTTCCGCGGCCACCTCGCGGGCATTGCCGGCGAGCTCAGGATCGGCTTCGAAGGCATCCGGGTCCGCCTCGAGCCCGGTGGCGACGCGGCGCAGGAAGGTGTTGAACTCGAGCGCCTTGAGGAACGGAATGAGCGCATCCGGTGCCATGGGCTTGCGGGTGAGCTCGGTCAGCGGCGTCTCGACGGGAACGTCGCACTTAAGGCTCACCAGCCGATGGGAGACGCGCGCCTGCTCGGCGAATTCGATCAGGTTCTCGCGGCGCTTTTGCTGCTTGATCTCCCCGGCATGGGTGAGCAGGTTCTCGAGGTCGCCATATTCGAGGATGAGCTGGGCCGCCGTCTTGAGCCCGATGCCGGGCACGCCCGGCACGTTGTCGACGGAATCGCCGGCCAGCGATTGCACCTCGACCACCTTGTCCGGCCCCACGCCGAACTTCTCCACCACCTGGTCGTATTCGATCCAGCGGTTCTTGAGCGTGTCGAGCATGCGCACATCGCCGTTGACCAGCTGCATCAGGTCCTTGTCGGTGGAAACGATCGTCACCTTGCCCCCCGCGGCGAGCGCCTGGGTGGTATAGGTGGCGATGAGATCGTCGGCCTCGAACCCTTCCTGCTCGATGGCGGGGATCGAGAAGGCCTCCGAGGCCAGCCGCGTCAGCCCGAACTGCGGGATCAGGTCCTCGGGCGGGGGCGGCCGCTGGGCCTTGTACTCGGGGAAGAACTCGTTGCGGAAGCTTTTGCCCGAATGATCGAAGATCACCGCCATGTGGGTGGGCGCGTCGGCGCCCTTGAGGTCCTCGGTGAGCTTGAACAGCATGTTGCAAAAGCCCGAGACGGCGCCCACCGGCAGCCCGTCTGACTTGCGCGTGAGGGGCGGCAGGGCGTGGTAGGCGCGGAAGATGAAGGTCGAGCCGTCAACGAGCAGCAGATGCATGGATGGAAAGCGTCCCTGGCGAATTAGCCGCATATTAACGTCCGGCGGCGATATATTTCAATCGAGACAGGGGATAGCCGAGTCTGCGCCATGTGGATAGGGCGCTTCTCCCGTCCGGTGCGACGACTGACGACGATCAACGCAGCAGACAGACGCGGGTTTGCTTGTGAAACGAGGAAGGGCCTCCGGATCGGGGGGCCGAAACTGTTTGCAAGTGGTGGGCCGTGTTCGAGAACTGCAGCGCCTATGTCATCGCCGGTGAGCAAGAGTGGCGCCGCCGGCTTTCGCCCATCCTCGACAAGATCGGGTTCGGAATCGCGGGGCGGCTGGGCGCCGGCGACGGCCTGGCCATGCCCGCGGGCAGCGTGTCGCGCCTGCCCTTCCTGATCGTGCATTCCGAGGTCGATTTCGCCGCGGTCGAGCAGGTGGTGGCCCTGCTGCGCAACCGGCCCGAGGACCAGTTCCGCTTCATTCCCATCGTCGCGCTTCTCGACAACCGCTCGGAGAGCATGGTGCGCGGCTATATCGGGCTGGGGTGCGACGACATCGTCATCTACCCGTGCACAGCCGGTGAATTGCGCCGGCGCCTCAAGCACCAGATCGGCCACGAACGCGACTACTACCGTACGCCGGACTATTTCGGCCCCGACCGCCGGGGCACCGCCTTCGCCGAAGATCGCACCGGGTCCGGGCGCGCGGGCACAGGTGAATGCCGGCATATCGTGATCTCCCGGGACCTGTCGGGCGCGGTCACCATCCTCTCCGACACCGCAGAAGACGCGCCGGAAGGTGCATGAGGGACAGGAATGGACAATCCCTATCATCCGAAAGGCCGGGTTAACCGGGTGTTCAGCTCTCCTGCCGCCAGAATGCGGGCGGGAGGGGACTCGATGGACATGATACAGCGGCTCATTCTGCTCAGCCGGCACCGCCGCGCCACGACGCTGGTGCTGACGGCGGCCTTCTTCATTGCCGGGCTCGTTGCGATCGGGGCATTCGGCGCCATCTCGGTGCAAAAGAGCCTAGAGCGCCAGCTCGCCAACCAGATCGCAACCTTCGACAGCCTGGAGGCCGACCTCGAGGGGACATTCGACGCGCTAGCGGCGGATACGGGCCTTGTGCCATGCTCGCCGCAGTTCATGCACTGGATACGCCGCATCGCTTTCCTGCCGGACGGTGTGCACGAACTCATGTACATGGAGGGGCGCAGCATCGCCTGCTCGGTCACCCAGGGCGAACTCGCCGAGCCGGTGCGGCTGGGCCGGCCCGACATCGATGCCGAGGCCGCCGGGAAGCGCTGGCTCGACCGCGACCTGGCGACGCTCGGCTTCGCGGGCCTGTCCGGCACCTTCGTCAAGAAGGGCAATTTCGGCCTTGTCGCCCCGACCGTCGGCACCGACGCCCCGCTGGCCGAATGGATCGAGCACGAGGCGGTAACGCCGCTGGCGAACGGTGAATGGGTCCGGCGCGGCGGCACGCACCATATCCAGGGGGGCGACCCCGCAAACGTGCCGGCGGGCCTCTCCTTCGAACAAGGCGCGTTCCACGCCACGGCGTGCGCGAAGACCGGCATCGTCTGCCTGATCGCCCGCGCACCCTTCGGCAAGGTTCTCGCCGCCAACGTGTTGCCCACGGCCGGCGGCGTGGTCAGCGCCGCGCTGCTCGCGCTCCTGGCGAGCCTGGCGCTGCAGGCGCCCCTGCGGCGATTTCACGCCCTGCCTTCGCGCTTCAGGAGCTTTCTCTCCGTCGATACCGCGGTGTGCCACTACCAGCCCATCCTGTCGCTGCGCACCGGCGGCATCGATGCGGTCGAGGTGCTGGCACGCTGGCGCGACATCGACGGCACGCTGGTCTTCCCCGACAAATTCCTCGACGTGATCGAGCGCGAGGCCATGACCCGCCAGTTCACCGAGATCGTCGCGCACAAAGCCTTCGCCGAACTCTCGGCGCTGCCCCATGACGGCCGCTGCCTGCAGGTCAACTTCAACATCTTCCCGCGAGATTTCGACGCCGACTGGCTCGCCGCCGTGTTCGCCGACTTCCTCGCCTGTCCCGAACGCTTCAGCGTCGTGGTGGAGTTGGTGGAAACCGACACCATGGCCGTCGAGACCATGTGCGAGACCATCGCCAATCTGCGCCGGCGGGGCATTCGCACCTATATCGACGATTTCGGCGTGGGATACTCGAGCATCCACTACCTCGCCGGGCTCGACGCCGACGGCGTCAAGCTCGACCGCACTTTCGCCATGGCGCCGGACGGCTCTCTCATGGCGACCATGCTCACCAGCGCCATCGAGATGATCGCCAAGACCGGCCAGGAACTGGTGGTCGAGGGCGTGGAGAGCCGCGACCGCCTGATGGCCCTGCGCGCCACCAACCGCGTGGATCACGTTCAGGGGTATTACGTTTCCCGGGCCGTCGACGCGCAATGCCTGGCGGCGTTCCTTGCCACGCACCAGCGCACCGACGAGCCATCAGCCGGGCCCGCGGAGGCGATCGCGCTGCGGTAGGGAACATCTTCATGGCACGGATTAGTCCTCACCCTGAAGCGTGTCGAAGGGCGAGGGCGCTGTGGCTTGCGCGGGGCCAAATCCCCGTCCTTCGACGGGCTCAGGATGAGGATTTGGGCATATGTTGGGGAACCGAGGAGCTGCCCGCTCAGTAATCCACCTTCATCAGATACAGCCCCGCCGAGGGCGCCAGTGCCCCGCAGCGGGTGCGGTCGGCGGCGTCCAGCGCGTCCTTAAAGTCGCCGGGCGTCCACTTGCCTTCACCCACCAGTTTCAGCGAGCCCACGAGCGAGCGGACCTGGTGGTGGAGGAATGATCTCGCGCTGGCAGTGACGACGACCTGCTCGCCGGCGCGGGCGACGTCGAGCACATCGAGCGTCTTGACCGGCGATTTGGCCTGGCAGCCCGCCGCGCGGAAGGTGGTGAAGTCGTGGGTGCCCAGCGCCGTCTGTGCGGCCTCGTGCATGGCGGCTGCGTCGAGCGGGACGGGAACCTGCCACACGCGGTTGCGCTCCAGTGCGGCGCGGGCGCGGCGGTTCAGGATGCGGTATTCGTAATGCCGGGCTTTTGCCGAGAACCGCGCCTCGAAATCCGCGTTAGCCTCATCGGCCGCGATGACGGCGACGGGGTTCGGCTTGAGATGGAAGTTGACCGCTTCCATGACGCGGAACGGGTCCCATTCCCGCTCAAGATCGAAATGGACGACCTGGCCGCGCGCATGCACGCCCGAATCCGTGCGCCCGGCGGCCTGGGTGGTCACCGTTTCGCCGGAGAACGCGGCGATGGCGTCTTCGAGGGCCTGCTGCACGCTGGGCTGATCGGCCTGGCGCTGCCAGCCGGAAAAGGGCGTGCCGTCATATTCGAGTGTCACGCGATAGCGCGGCATCACTCGAGAACCGTGCCGACGATCTCTCCCGCCCCGCGCACGAAGGCCTGCGCCTCCGTCGGGCCCTTGCCCTCGCGCTGGACCTGGGACAGGCGCACCGCATCGGTGCCGCAGCACACGGTCAACTCGTCATCGAGAACGGTCCCCGGCGGGCCCTCGCCCTGCGCCAGATGCGCGCGCAGCGCCTTGACCCGCACCGGCCTGCCGTCGCGCTCCAGGGTGAACCAGGCGCCCGGGTGCGGGGAGAGCCCCCGGATCTTGTTGTGCACCTCCCCGGCCGGGCGCGACCAGTCGATGCGGGCTTCCGCCTTGTCGATCTTTTTCGCGTAGGTAACCCCATCTTCCGACTGTGGCGTGAACTCGAGCGCGCCGCGGCCCAGCGCGGCCAGCGCCCGGCCCATCAGCGAGGCGCCGGTGCGCTTCATGACCTCGTGCAACTCGCCCGTGGTCATATCCTTGTCGATGGGGATGACCTCGATCAGCCCGATGGGGCCGGTATCGAGGCCGGTGTCCATGCGCATGACCATCACCCCGGTCTGGGTATCGCCGGCCATGATGGCGCGCTGCATGGGCGCGGCGCCGCGCCAGCGCGGCAGAAGTGAGCCGTGCAGGTTCAGACACCCGTGTTCGGGTGCGTCGAGAATGGGTTTGGGCAGCAACTGGCCATAGGCGACCACCACCGCCACGTCGGCGTTGAGCTCGGCGAAGGCCCGTTGTTCCTCCTCCGGCTTCAGGCTGTCGGGCGTGCGCACGGGAATGCCGAAACCCTCGGCGGTTTCGTGCACCGGCGACTTGCGCACGTCATGCCCGCGCCCGGCGGGCCGGGGCGGCTGGGTGTAGACGGCCACGACCTCGTGCCCCGACGCCGAGATCTCGGTCAGCGTGGGGACGGCGAAGTCCGGGGTTCCCATGAAGATGACGCGCAAGATCTAGCCCGTTGCCCGGCGCGCGGCCATGGCGAACTACTAGGTGATACGCTCGAGCTTGAGCCGCGAGATCGCCAGCATCGCGCAGATCACCGCGACGCCGCCGCACTTGTCCCAAATCATCTTCTCCATGTCGCCCGCCGGCTTGATGGAAATGCCGCCCGTGTCGAACG
>CAZNHG010000180.1:0-3075 GCA_964572555.1 uncultured Devosiaceae bacterium
GTGCGCGGCCTTGATGGCCATCATGCCGCACAGCTCGCCATGCGCGCCCGCCTTGGGGCTCATGGCGACGGCGGAGGTGTTGGTCAGCGTCATCAGCCAGCCGGCCAGCTCCTCGATCACGCCCAGCGCGCCCTGTACGGTCGAGACCGGCTGCAGGGGATGCACGTCGGCAAAGCCCGGCATCCGCGCCACCTTCTCGTTGAGGCGCGGATTGTGTTTCATCGTGCACGAGCCCAGCGGATACATGCCGCTGTCGATGGAGTAGTTGAGCCGCGACAGGCGCACATAGTGACGCATCGCTTCCGGCTCGGTCAGCCCCGGCAGGTCGAGCGGCGTCTTGCGGGCGTGCCCGCCCAGGCGCTTGGTATCGATCTCGACATCCGGCAGATCGACGCCGGAATGGTCGGTGTCGCCCACCTCGAAAAGAAGCGGCTCGCCCGGCAGCAGCGCGGCCGTGCCGGTGGCCTTGATGTTCGCATCGCCCGCACCCGCGGAGGTCGGGCGGCCCTGGGTGTTCATGCTCATGCCAGCACCTCCTTGAGGCCGGCGGCGAGAGCCGCGATGTCCTCGTCGGTTGTCAGTTCCGTCGCCGCCAGAACGACGACGTCCTCGAGCGCCGCCTTGCCCGGCTCGAGCCGGGAGACGGGGACGCCCGCGAGAATGCCCTTGCCCGCAAGTGCCTCGACCAGCTCGGCGGCCGGCTTCGACACGCGAATGGCCATCTCGTTGAAGAAGGTGTCGTTGACCAGCTCGACGCCCGGCACCGTCTCCAGCGCATCGGCAAGCGCGTTGGCGCGGGCGTGGTTGAGCCGTGCGAGCCGCGTCAGCCCCGCCTCGCCCAGCAGCGACATGTGGATGGAAAACGCCAGCGCGCACAGCCCCGAATTGGTGCAGATGTTCGACGTCGCCTTCTCGCGGCGAATGTGCTGCTCGCGCGTCGACAGGGTCAACACGAAGCCGCGCTTGTCCTCGGCATCGACGGTCTCGCCGCACACGCGCCCCGGCATCTGCCGGATGAACTTCTGGCGCGTCGCCATCAGGCCCACATAGGGTCCGCCATAGTTGAGCGCGTTGCCGATCGACTGGCCCTCGGCCACCACGATATCGGCGCCGAGCGCCCCCGGCGCCTCGATGAGCCCGAGCGAAACGATTTCCGTAACGGCGACGATGAGCAGCGCCCCCTTGGCGTGCGCGGCCTCGGCCAGCGCCCTGACATCGTGCAGATTGCCGTAGAAGTCCGGCGTCTGCAGAACGACGGCGGCGGTCGCGTCGTCGATCGCGCCGATCATATCGCAAGAACCATCGGGCTGCGCCTCGAGGCAGACCAGGTCCTTATCACCCGTATAGGTGCGCACCACGTCGCGATAATGCGGATGCAGGCCGCCCGCGCACACGATGCGCTCGCGCCGGGTCAGCCGCTTGGCCATCAGGACCGCCTCGGCGGTCGCGGTCGAGCCGTCATACATCGAGGCGTTGGCCACCTCCATGCCGGTCAGGTGCGCCACCTGGGTCTGGAACTCGAACAGCATCTGCAGGGTGCCCTGCGACACCTCCGGCTGATACGGCGTGTAGGCCGTCAGCCACTCCGAGCGCTGGATCAGGTGATCGACACTGGCCGGAACGTGATGGCGATAGGCGCCCGCGCCCACGAAGAACGGCCCCTGCCCCGCCGCATGGTTGCGGTCGGACAACGCCCGCATGTGGTTTTCCACCATGAATTCGGGCTGGTGGTCGGGCAGCTCCGACAGGCCCTTCTTGAAGGCCGTCTTCGGCACGGCGGCGAAAAGATCGTCTATCGTCTTCGCACCGATGACGCCGAGCATCTCGGCGCGTTCGGCTTCACTGTGCGGCAGATAACGCATGGGAAATCTCTCCGATCAAGCAGTGTGGTTGGCGTAGGCGGCTTCGTCCATCAGCCCGTCGAGTTCGCTGGTGTCGCTCAGCGCGATCTTGTAGATCCAGCCATCCGTCTCCGGCGCTGAATTCACCAGCCCGGGATCGTCGCCGAGCTTTTCGTTGACCTCGGTGATCTTGCCGGAAACCGGCGAATAAATTTCCGAGGCCGCCTTGACGGACTCCACGACTGCGGCTTCGTCGCCCTTCTTGAGTTCGGCGCCGACGGCCGGCAGTTCGACGAACACGATGTCGCCGAGCTGGTCCTGGGCGAAAACGGAAATGCCGACGGTACCGGCCTCTCCCTCGACGCGGACATATTCGTGATCTTCGGTGTATTTCAGGGTCATGTCGGGGTCTCCCCGTTAGTGTTGTTTGCACGCGTTCCATCTCGCGGAACGCGCCGTCTTGTCGTTGCTAGAGTGAGCGCACGTAGTTCTGCGGAACGAACGGCATTTCCGCCACGCGGCCCGCGATTTCGCGGCCGCGCACCATCGCGGTGACGGGCGTTCCCATCTTCGCGCGGCCGGCGGGCAGATAGCCCATGGCGATCGGAGTCTGCAGCGTGGGCGAGAACGTACCCGAGGTGACGCGGCCGATGACCGTGCCGGCCTCGTCGACGAGTTCCGCGCCCTCGCGCACGGGCGCGCGGCCTTCGAACTGCAAGCCGGCGCGCTTCTGCTCGGTTCCCTCGGCGATCCGCTCGAGAACCGTATCCGCCCCGGCGAATCCGCCCTCGCTGCGGCGGCGCTTGCCGATGGCGAAGATCAGCCCCGCCGTGACGGGGTCGGTCTCGGTATCCATGTCGTGCCCGTAAAGGCAAAGCCCCGCCTCGAGGCGCAGGCTGTCGCGGGCGCCGAGCCCGGCGGGCGCGGCCTCCGGCTCGTCCAGAAGCGTCTCGGCCAGCGCCTGCGCTTCATCCGCGGCGACGGAAATCTCGAACCCGTCCTCGCCGGTATAGCCCGAACGCGACACGCTGCACGCGTGCCCCGCGACCGTCGCCGGCCCGGCCTGCATGAAGACGATTCGGTTCGGGATATCGGAATGACGCGCCAGAACCTGTGCCGCCTGCGGCCCCTGCAGCGCGATCAGTGCCCGATCCTCGTGCAGCTCGAATTCCAGCTGCCCGCCCAGCGCGGACTGCATGACCGCGAGGTCGTGATGCTTGGTCGCGGCGTTGAC
>CAZNHG010000180.1:3175-6576 GCA_964572555.1 uncultured Devosiaceae bacterium
CGGGTGTGGGTGTGTTCGGCAACAATGCCGGCATACTGCACCGGCAGCGCATAACCGGCAAAGCCCACCATGCGCCCGCCGAGCGACTCGTGCAGCGCGTGGAGCGGTGTGGCTTTCAATGTGTCGGCTGCGGCTTCCGCCATTCGAACTCCTCAGGTTTGGCGTGGTTGCAGCGCAATTCACCTGCACGGTGGTTACGCGCCCCCTCTGTCCAAAAACCTGAGAGATTTCCCGCGCCAATGGCGAGCGCGGCTACTCCTTCGGTGGGATGGATATCGCCATCCGCTTTCCAGAGTCCGTAGCGCCTGCGGTCCTTTTGCCTGAGAGTTTCCGGGGCGGTTGCTCCTTCGGCGCCGGACTGGTCCCGTATAAGGGGCGCCATTCCGTCTCAAAGCTCGCAAGCCCGTTGACGAAATGACCCAGACCGATCTCTCCCGCAGTCCTGACTAGCATGGTTCAGAATCGCCAAGGCGTCAATCCGGACCCGGATCGACGCCTTGAAATTCAGCGATTCCAGCAGGTTAACCTGTTATCAACTCTGCGTATCGAACCCGACCCAGATCGTGATGTCCTCGCCGCCGACATAGGGAATGGCGACGTTCTCGACCACCTTCACGAATTCCTCGGATTCGCTCGGCGGGGTCACGGACACCGGAATGTCGTACTTCTGCGTGAACACCGCCTGCTCGTCACGCTCGACGGCGAAGCGCAGCGGAACCGTATAGTCCCCGCGCTCACCCGACGGGCCGAGCATGAGCCGGCCGATGACACCCATGCGCACCGTGATCAGCCCGTTCGAGACCACGCAGTTGCGCGAGTGCTTGTCGATGACCGCCTGGTAGCGCAGCGCTTCCGCATTGCCCGTATTGTTGCCGGCATAGGAGAAGATGGCCTCGCCGCCATTGCGCACCTTGATCGGCGGGCACTCGGTCGCGATCGCGGGCAGCGCGTTGGGCGCCGCCTGCGCGATGGCCTCCTGGCTCGTCTCGGCATTGGCGAGGCTGTTGCCGGTCGCACCGGTCACGGTGGAATCGCCGCCACCCATGAGCGAGCCGATCCCGCACCCGGAAAGGGCTGCCGCCAGAACGGCCGCACCCGTTGCAAGGGCGGCACGGCGCATGACCAGCCCGGTCGAGTTGGAAATCATGTATCTGCTACTCCTTACGCGTCTTGCCGGGATTGCACGCGATCGAGAACGTCGAGGATAGCCGGAGCCCCGGACGAAGTCACCTTACCTGGTTGATCTTCGGTAAACACATCCTCAACAATCCCATTGTTTATCATAACCGCCGCGCGGAATGCGCGGGTGCCCATCCCGCTGCGGCGCATGTCCCTGTCCAGGCCGATAGCACGTATGAAATCGGCATTTCCATCGGCGATGAACTCGATTTTCCCCAGGGCACCGGTCGCGTTCGCCCAGGCCTCGACCACGTGCCGGTCGTTAACCGTGGCGCACACGATACGGTCGACGCCCTTCGCCTTCATGTCGGTCGCGGCGGTGACATAGCCGGGCAGATGGTTGTTGTGGCAGGTGGGCGTGAACGCACCCGGAACCGTGAACAGCACCACTCTGCCCTGCCCGAGCACGGTGGCGGTGTCCGCTTCCGTCGCCCCGGCCTTGTTGACAAGGAAAACCGGGATCGCCGGAATGCTGTCGCCACTGGAAATCATACTGACGGATTGCCCTTTGCATCTTGTGCCAACCACCCCCGCGCGGGGCACACTACTCAACCATTCCCGCTCGCGCCACCGGCTTTTTCGACCGTTCGCGTGGTTTCGAAGGCGCCGTCCACCGTCATGAAGGTGAGCCGAACGGACTGGCCGGCCAGCGCGGCGCCGGCTTCGCCATCGAGCAGTTCGAAACGAACCGAACCCGGCGCGGAACCGGGCTCCGGAGACGAAAAAAGCACAGTGGGATCGCCATTGTCCACGATGATCGAGGCCGGATCGACGGCCGCTGGATCGCTGTGAACAGTGAGCGTCCCGCTCTCGGCCGCATAGGCGACCGGTCCGATGGCCTCTTCCGCCCCGTCCCAGGGAACGGGCGCCCGCGCCACGGCCTGGCGAATGCGCAGATCGCTCGACGTGTCGGCATCGCCGCCCAGCGGCACGTCGAAACTGGTGCGCACCGGCACGCAGATCTCGTCGCACACACCCATTAAGACGTCGGCCTTCAGGTGCGCGCCGGCGCCCGCGACGTCGAGACGGACCGGCAGCACCGTCTTGCCGTGATAGACGAAGTCGACATAGCCATCCACCGTCTCGCGCGTGGGATACGGCCAGACGATTTCGTGGCCGTTCACGCCGCTGGAGTCCGCGGTGTCGAATTGCGTGGGAATGCCCGTCTCGCCGGGAATGCGCCAATAGGTCTTCATCGCCTGCGGCATGTCGACCTCCAGGGCCGCCCAGGTTACGCCGTCCTCGACCACGCCGCTTGTGATCAGCCGCACGCGCGCCTCCGGCGCAACCTCGTTCCAGGGGGTTTCACCCGCCTGGACCGGCAACGTCAGCATCACCAGGACAAGAAAGCCAATCGAACGCTTGATCATGTGCATCGCATAATGCACACAGCGGATTTTGCAACACGCAAAAGATCATGGCTTCGTGAACGAACCGGTTTTGCAAAAGGGGGCGAATACTCATTACAATGCTCGAGGACATCCAGAAGGTCGGGAGTTCCACCATGACCAACTCGCTCAAGGGCCAGTTCATCATCGCCATGCCGGGCATGGAGGATGAACGCTTTCAGGACAGCGTGATTTATCTGGTGGGTCACGGCGAGGATGGCGCCATGGGCCTGGTCATCAACCATGTGCTGCCGGACATGAAATTCACCGAGATCCTCGAGGAGATGGAGCTCGGCTCCCACGACGAGCTGATCAAGCTGCCCGGCTCCGTGCGCGACCGCGAAGTGCTGCGCGGCGGACCGGTCGAGAAAGGGCGCGGCTTCGTGCTGCACTCGCCCGACTATTTCGGCGAAGGCAATACCTATTCGGTCACCGACGACGTCTGCCTGACCGCTACCCTCGACGTGCTCAAGGCGATTTCCTACGGCCCCGGCCCGGAAAAGTCGCTGTTTGCCCTTGGCTATTGCGGCTGGAGCCCCGGCCAGCTCGAGGCCGAGATCAAGGCCAATGGCTGGCTGACGGCCCCGCACTCCGATGAGCTGCTCTTCGGCACCCGCTCCGACCAGCGCTACGACGCGGCCCTGTCCACCCTCGGCGTCACCCGCGCCCAGCTTTCCGCCGTCACCGACTTCAATCCCGGCGACGACGTGCGGCCTAACTAGAGCGTTTTCAGAAGTGAAGCGGAAGAGATATTGCTCCAGTGGAGCAATATCCCGCTGAACGGACACCACTTGTTCGGTTCGAACCGAAGGTCCGCGCAAGCGAATACGCGAC
>CAZNHG010000181.1:0-6571 GCA_964572555.1 uncultured Devosiaceae bacterium
ATCATTGAATCGGTCGAAACCAAGAACCTCAGTCAGTGTCTTTGCGCTGGAGAAGAGATTTGTGCCCAGACCCAACCGCTCTCCCTCAATCTTGCATCCGATGGCAGCAAGGGTAGTGGGAAACAGATCAACGGCAGCAAAATGCCGGTGCGTTGCTTTCTTTGCTGTTGTAGGTGTGTTGATAAAGCAGTTGTACAGCAACCGCTGATAGTCACTTCCCACAACGCGCTGGAAATAGCCGTTGTCCATGGATTCATGATCGCCGACGATGAGACCGACTTCCCCGACCCGCTTTCGCCAAGGATGGCGAGCGTCTCGCCCCGGTCGAGGTGCCAGGATACGTCGTTCACAGCGTTCACAGCGCCCTGGACCGTGTGGAAGCGCACGGACAGGTTCCGGACCTCGAGCAGATGTTCAGCCATTGCCCTTGTCTCCGATTTCAAGACGCCACCGCTGGGTGGGGTCGAGCACCACGCGCATCCACCTCGACAGCAGGTTGAGCGACATGGTGGTCAGGATGATCGCAAGCCCCGGCCAGAAGGCGAGCCACCACGCGCTGGTCAGGTATTGCCGCCCCTGGCTGACCATCAGCCCCCAGGTGATTTCCGGCGGCTGGATGCCGATGCCAAGGAAGCTGAGCGCCGATCCCGCCAGCATGACGAACGCAAAGTCCAGCGTCGCTATGGTCAGCAGCGTCGGCAGGACCACGGGCAGCGTGTGGCGGAATATGATGCGGGAGACCGAAGCTCCCATGACCCGCGCGGCCTGCACGAACATCCGCTCGCGGACTTCGAGCACCTCGGCGCGCGTCGTGCGCAGGTAGATCGGGATTCTCGTGATCGCCAGCACGATCACCAGGTTCCCCACCGATGGCTCCAGCATATAAAGAACGATCACGGCCAGCAGCAACGAGGGAAAGGACATGATCACGTCCGCGAGGCGCATGATGACCTCGCTGGTGATACGGTTGGAGTAGCCCGCGACCAGGCCGAGCGTGGAACCGATCACCATCGAACACGCGACCGCGCCGGCGGCGACCATGATGGTGTTCTGCGCCGCCACGACAATACGGGCTATCAGGGGGCGGCCGAGCGCATCGCCGCCGAAGACGAACAGCCAGCCGCGCTCCAGGGTGAACGGCGGCGCATTGCGGGCACGCAGGTTCTGGTCCGAGGCGGTCTCCCCCAGAAAGTAGGGGCCGAACAGCGCGCACAGAATGACAAGAACCAGGAACAATGCGGAGAAGAACGCGAACTTGTCCGCCCACAGCATCGACAGGATGCGCCCGCCCCTGGGAGCTTGAGCCGCCTGGCGCGGCACGGAGGCTGATGTCGGATCAGACATGGACTGTTCCTATGTGCGCACGCGCGGATCGAGCACGGCGTAAGCGAGGTCGATCAGCAGGTTCATGATGAAAATCGCCAGGGCCGTAACCATGATGGCGGCAAGGATCACGTTGAAATCGCGCTGCATGATCGAGTCGATCATCAGCTTGCCCACTCCGGGGAAACCGAAAATCGTCTCGACCACGACCGCCCCGTTCAGCAGCGCGGCGGCCTGGTCGCCGATGACGGTAATCACCGGCAGCATCGCATTTCGCAACGTGTGGACGAAAATGATCGGGCGGTTCTTCACGCCCTTGGCTCTTGCGGTCTTGACGTAGGCGGAGCCCAGGGCCGTCAGCATCGAGCCCCGCACCACCTGCAACACGAGGCCGAACGGGCGGATGAACAGCACCGCGACTGGCAGAATCCAGTGCCAGACCGACCCGGTTCCGGATGTCGGAAGCCAGCCGAGATTCACCGAGAACAGGACGATGGCGACGATGGCGATCCAGAAGTCGGGAGCGGAGGCGCCGAGAAGGGACAGGAACGATGCGACGCGGTCGAACAGCGACCCCACCCGGAACGCCGCAATCGATCCCACGGTAATCGCCGCCGCCGAAACCAGCGCCATGGTGATCAGGGCGAGTTGGAGCGTCCACGCGAAGGATTCCAGCACCACGTCGATGGACGGGCGGGCCTTGCGAATGCTCTCGCCGAAGTCGAGCCGGACGAGGTCGGCAACGTAGTTCCCGAACTGGACGAGCAGCGGATCGTTCAGGCCATGAATTTCACGAAAGTTCTGACGCATCTCTTCCGAGGCGTCGATGGGGAGATAAAGAGCCGCCGGGTCCCCTGTCAGCCGCGACAGAAAGAAGACAAGCACCACAAGACCCAGAAGGGAAACCAGGCTCGATATGGTGCGCTTTCCGATCATTCGCTTCACGGGCGGTCCCCCAGGAGAAAGCGCGCGGCGGCGTACCGCCGCGCGCGGAACAAGTCTGCTACTTCAGACCGATTTCCGACAGTTGCAACTGGCTGTTGGTGGCAATCGTCGGCGTGTATTCGACATCCGAACCGACACGGGCGAAGCCAACCATGTGGAACAGCAACGCGTCGGCCACAACCTCGTCGTGCAGGTGGGCGAACAGCTCGGACCAGAGCGCGGCACGCTCGTCGCCCGTGGCCGCGGTGGCCTGATCGATCAGTTCGTCCGCACGTTCATCGCTGATGCCCGACTGGCGGCCATCGGAGTGATACTTGAAGTACATCGAGAACACCGGATCACCGCGCGCATTGTCATGCTGGGCGCCGACCAGAATGGGGCCACGATCCTCGGGGAAAGGCTTGGAGTAATAGCCTTCGTGCTCGGCAACCTCGACCATCTGGAGTTCGACGTTGAAGCCGACATCGGCGAGCATCGCCTGCAGCGCCTCGAACAGCTCGGTTGCACCGGGGAAGTTCCCGGTCCGCCCGACCAGCAGGACCGGTGTGTCGACAGCCACGCCGTCGGCCGCAGCCTCTTCCAGCAGTGCCTGTGCCTTCTCCGGATCGAACGCGGGCGCTTCAACGTCGCCGTTCCAGCCAATCGTGGTGGGGACCACGAGGGCAGTCGCGATATCGGCACCCTCGGGGAGAATGGTGCCGATGAAGGCCTCCCGGTCGATTGCGTGATTCAGAGCCTGGCGCACCCGCTTGTCGTCGAACGGCGCCACGGAATGGTCGATGCGCAGATAGGTTGTCTCGGAATTCGGATAGCTGAAGTCCATCTCGGGATCGTCGGCTTCCAGCGCCGAGATGGACGGGGCGATATCGGCCTCGCCGGTCTCGACCATCGCCGCGCGCACCGCCGGATCGGTCCGGAAGACGTAGTTCGCACTCGCGACGTCGGGGGCTTCGCCCCAGTAGTCGTCTCGCCGCTCCAGCTTGATATTCTGGCCCGGATTCCACTCGGCGAGCGTATACGGCCCGGTCCCCACCGGCTCACGCGTAAACTCGATCGGGGTCTCCGAGGGGACGATGGTCAGCAGCGACAACATGAGCGGCATGATCGGCTGTGCAGGGTCCGTCGTGAAGTCGATGGTGTGCTCGTCCACGACTTCGGGGGTGATCTCGATACCTTCGTAGTAGCGCGAGACCTCGCAGGCAATCTGGTCGCTCTGGGCCCGGTCGAACGAGTGCTTGACGTCTTCGGCGTCAAAAGCGGAGCCATCGGAGAAGGTTACCCCCTGGCGCAGGTGGAAGCGCCAGGTGTCGTCGTCGACCATCTCCCAGCTTTCCGCGAGACGCGGAATCACGCCCCCGTCACCACGCACATCCAGCTCGGTGAGTGTCTCGGAAATGTTCTGAAGGACGATACGGCCAATGTTGGACCGGGTCGCCATGCAGGGTTCGACCAGGTCGACTTCCTCGCCCAGAACAATCGTGACCGAGTTGTCCTGCGCCAACGCCGGACCCATGACAGTGCTCGCCAGCAATGCGCCGGCAAGTAACGATCGTACTTTCATTACAGTCCTCCCATAGAAGAGCGCAGCATCAAATTGCAATGCCGTCATCCGCTGCTGCGGGCGGTCGACGGGGGAAGCGCCACGAAGCCAAGCTGCCATGTGCCCACCATCAAGGTCGCATCGGTTGATATATTGGTAAACTTGAAAAGTTTTGTCAAACGTGATGGTTGCGACGACGCTCTTCGCACTCGGGCTCTTCGAATATCATACTGATATATAAGGTATTTTATAACACACTCGGACATGACACCTCCCTGAATCCCAAACTAATCAACTTGACAACATGTCTTGCAAGTTGTCTTTTGCGGTGCAAATCGAGGCGTTGCGAGGATCAAATATGACACCTGAAGAGATCGCTGAGCGCATGACCGGGCGTTTTTCGGACCGGCCCGGGGGCTGCGAGGCAATCCTGCCCGCTCAAACGGTTCAGAATCACGCCGCCTTTCTCGCACGGCTGCCCGATGGCGCGCTTGCCTGCGCCTGGTTCGGCGGCACGCTTGAAGGCAAGTCGGACATCTCGATCCATGCAGCGGTCCTGGACGAGGACGCCACGGAATGGGGTCCGGCGAGCCAGCTCACGAACGATCCGGACCGATCCGAGCAAAACCCGGTACTGTTCACCGCGCCCGATGGCCGGCTCTGGCTGTTCAACACTGCGCAACCGGCCGGGAACCAGGACGAATCCCGCGTCTTCATGCGGCCCGTCACGCGTGACGGCGACCGGCTTGTCAGCGGCGAGAAACGCGAAACGGATTTGCCTCCCGGCACCTTCATCCGGGCCGCGCCGGTCATCCGCGACGACGGCGCCTGGATGCTGCCGCTGTTCCGCTGCAATCCCCGGCCCGGCGTGCGCTGGACGGGGGCGCATGACACCGCCGCCATGAGTGTGAGCCTCGACGGTGGCCGGAGCTGGCGAGTCGAAGACGTGCCCGATTCGCTCGGTTCGGTTCACATGACGCCCGTCCCGCTCGGCAACGGGGAGCTCGCAGCCTTCTACCGCCGCCGCCAGGCCGACGCGGTGCACCGGTCGGAAAGCCGCGATGGCGGGCGCACGTGGTCGGCTCCCGCGCCGACGGATGTGCCGAACAACAACAGCTCGATCTGCGTCGCGACCCTTTCGGATGGGCGGGTGGCGCTGATCTGCAACCCGGTCTCCGCTGAAATGTCCACCGCACGGCGCGCCTCTCTCTATGACGAGCTCGGGGAGACGGACGATCGTCCGGACGCCGGTGGGGGGTGCCAACCCATATGGGGCGTCGAACGCGCGCCGGTCACGCTTTGCCTGTCGTCCGACGGCGGCAAGACTTTCCCGGTCCGCCATATCGTCGAGGATGGCCCGGGCACCTGCCTGTCGAACAACTCGCTCGACGGGCGCAACAGGGAGCTGTCCTACCCGGCGCTGCTTCCCCGTCCCGATGGCGGGCTGGATATCGCCTACACCTACCATCGCCGCGCGATCAAACACGTGCGGCTCGACAAAGCGGCTCTCGACGCCCTCGGAAACTAAGTCCCGCCAGGCCCCGCAATCGAACGTGACAACAAGGAGATCAGGCATGAGCGGCATGGATACCGCGATCACCCTGCACCAGCCCAAACGGCTGGAAATAGGAGCGGGCGCCGCTGCTACCCTGGGAAATTGGGCGGATGGCGCCGAACGCGTTCTGGTGATCGCGTGCGACCACACCGACACCTATGTCGAGCGCCTGAAGCTTTCCGGCGATGCCTGCATCTTTTCAGATGTGCCGCCCGAGCCTGACACAAATGCGTTCGAATCCGCCCTGGCGGCGGCGCGGGACTACCGCCCCGATCTCGTCGTGGGCCTTGGCGGCGGCTCGGTTCTCGACGTGGCCAAGCTCGTTGCGGCAATGTGGGACGGCGATCAGTCGCTCGCGGATGTAGCCGGGCCGAACAAGATCGCCGGCCGCCACACCCCGCTCGCGCAAGTCGCAACGACTGCCGGGACAGGATCGGAAGCCGGCATTCGCGCGCTCATCACCAATCCGGAGACGAAATCGAAGATCGCGGTGGAGAGCCCGCACCTGTTGGCGGACATCGCAATCCTCGAGCCCGAACTCACCTACTCGGTACCACCGGCGGTCACCGCGGCCACCGGCATCGACGCCATGGCCCACTGCGTCGAGGCATTCACCAACATCCGCGCCCACGACCTGATCGACGGCTACGCACGGATGGGCTTCAACCTGGTCGGCAAATACCTCGCCCGCGCGGTACAGGACGGAACCGACACCGAAGCGCGCGCGGGGATGATGCTCGCGTCCTACTATGGCGGCATCTGTCTCGGCCCGGTCAACACCGCGGCCGGGCACGCGTTGGCTTACCCGCTCAGCACGCGGCTGTCGCTGCCGCATGGCCTGGCCAACGCCATCGTCTTCCCGCATGTTCTGGCGTTCAATCAGCAGGCCCGGCCCGAAAAGACAGCCGAGGTCGCCCGGGCGCTTTCTCTCGATGACCGGGAAGGCCTGCTGGAGGCCGCCTACGCGTTCTGCCGGGATCTCGGCGTCGAAATGCGGCTGAAAGAGCAGGGCGCAGAAGAGTCCGCGCTGCCGGACTGGGCCGGGGAAGCCCACGCCAACCGGCGTCTCATGGACAACAATCCCCGCGATATGAGCCCGGAAGATATCCGCTCCATCTACCAGGACGCATTCGATTGAGGCTTGGTATTACAACCTGAGGTCGAGCGTTCCACCGCCGAACAGCCGGTCGCGTGAGTTGGTGATGTGG
>CAZNHG010000182.1:0-6553 GCA_964572555.1 uncultured Devosiaceae bacterium
CCCGCTCGTTGGAGCGGCACGGTTTCAACGCCGGCGCCCTGCATGGCGACATGGATCAGTCGAGCCGCATGGAGACGCTCGACCAGTTCCGCAAGGGCGGCATCACGCTTCTCGTGGCGAGCGACGTCGCCGCCCGCGGGCTCGACATTCCGGCGGTGAGCCATGTTTTCAACTTCGACGTGCCTTCGCACGCCGAGGACTACATTCACCGCATCGGCCGCACCGGCCGGGCCGGCCGCGCAGGCAGCGCCGTCACGCTCGTTACGGACGCCGACGGCAAGTACGTCGATGCCATTCTCAAGCTTATCGGGCAGGACGTCGCGTGGATCGATGGCAAGTCCGCGCCGAAGCAGGAGCAGCCCGCCCGGGACGCCGAGTCCGGCAAGAAGCCTGCCCGCAAATCGCGCTCGCGCAGCCGCTCCAAATCCTCCGAGGACAAGCCCGCCGAACAGGCAAGCACCAACAGCGGCAGCAATAGCAGTGGCGGCGGCAAGAGCGGTAGCGGCAACAGGAAGGGCCGGCAGAGGAAATCCGGTTCCGACACGCCGGAGCCCGTTCAGGATCATACCAAGGAGTATGACGAGAACTCCCCCTTCGGCACTGCCGGGCCGGTTCCCGCGTTCCTGCTCCGCCCCGCAGTAAAGGCGGGTTAATACTGACCGCACCATTCCGGTCGTGGAATACCCTCATGTATTAGCGTCTTCTTAATCGCCTTTTAATTACAAGGCGTCAAAGTCGATTACGTACTGGGGAATGTGGCGGGCAAGCCGTGGATAAGGAACTTTTCGAACGGGCATGGCACTACGGCAAAACCGCCATGGGGTTGCTGAAGCGGAGTCGCATCCCGGCCACTCCACCCTTCTATGACCTGCTCTATACCTACGCGTCGGGCGTCAATCCCGAGCTGAATGCGCGCATCAACGCCATTCTCGAGCAGGGCAACACCCCCGACTCCGAAGTGGCGGAGCAGTTGCACGACGAGTTCCTGCAGCAGCACGACATGGGCGCCAAGCTCAATTTCGTCTCCACGGAAATGGCTGCCCGGATCGACGCCGTGCACGGCGCGATCGACAATGCATTCGCAAACGCCAACAGCTATTCCGGGCTTCTGCAGTCCGCGGCGGGCGACCTGGAGGCCGGCCTCGACGATGAGGCCATTGCCCGGCTCACGGCGGAACTGCTGCGCGAGACGCGCACCATGCAGGACGCGAGCACGGAACTCGAAAGCAAGCTGGAAACGGCGCGCGACGACATCACGGCGCTGCAGCGCGAACTCTACGAAGTCCGTCGCGAGTCGATGATCGACGCGCTCACGCGCATCCAGAACCGGAAATCCTTCGATATCGACATCGCCAACGCCGTGGCGGATGCCGAAAAGAGCGGCGACTCCCTGTCGCTGCTTCTCATCGACATCGACAATTTCAAGGCTTTCAACGACTCCCACGGCCACCAGGCCGGCGACCAGGTTCTGCGGCTCGTCGCCAACGTGCTGCGCGAGGGCGTGCACGATACGGACACGGCCGCCCGCTACGGCGGCGAGGAGTTCGCGATCATCCTTCCCAAGACCGAGCTGAAGATCGCCAAGGCAGTGGCGGAGCGCCTGCGCAGCAAGATCGAGGTGAAGAAGCTGCACAAGCGCTCGACCAACGAGAACCTGGGCAGCGTCACCGCCTCGATCGGCGTCGCCACCTTCCGCGGCGGCGACACGGTGACGTCACTGATCGAGCGCGCGGACGTGTGCCTTTACGCAGCGAAGCGCAACGGCCGCAATCGCGTCGTCGACGAGGACAGCAAGCTTATCTCGAAAAAGGACGGCAAGACCTACGCGGCCTGACCCCTTGCCCTACTGCGCGGCACGCGCCTCGGCGAGCTTCTCCAGGTCGGCCGGCTTGAGCTGGACGCTCTCGCCGCAACCGCATTCGCCCGTCTGGTTCGGGTTGGTGAAGGTGAAGCCGGCGGTCAGCTTGTCGATTTCGTAGTCCATCACCGTGCCCAGCAGAAACAGCGAGGCCTTGGGGTCGACATAGACGTCGACGCCGTGGGAATGCACGTGGTCGTCACCCGCTTCCGGCTCGGAAACGTAGTCGAGCGTATAGGCCATGCCCGCGCAACCGGCGTTCTTCACGCCCACACGCACACCGCACACGGGTTTGTCCGAGTTCTCCATGATCTCGTTGATGCGTTCGGCTGCCGTCTCGGTCAGGCTGATCACGTCGAAATTCATGGTCATCACCACCAGTTCAGCGCTACTTGCGCTTCTTCGCTCATCATGTCGGGGTTCCAGGGCGGATCGAACACCATGTTGACCTCGACGTCCTGAACGCCCTCGACCATTCCGGCCGCTGTCTCGACCCAGCCCGGCATCTCGCCGGCCACCGGGCACCCCGGCGCGGTCAGGGTCATGTCGACCTTGACCTTGCGGTCGTCATCGAGTTCGACCTTGTAGATCAGGCCAAGCTCATAGATATCGACCGGAATCTCCGGATCGTAAACCGTTTTGAACGCCCCGATCAAATCCTGCGTAATCCGCTCGACCTCTTCGGGCGGAAGCGCACCGGCAGCTTCGCTTTCGGTCTCGAAGCGGGCCTGCTCGGCAGCGGGTTCGGCGTCCTTAACGGGTGTATCTTCACTCATGCCTTCAATCCTTGCGGTTCAGGCGAAAAAGCTGCGCGCCTTCTCGATCCCCTCGACAAGCGCGTCCACATCGTCTTTCCCATTATATAGGCCAAAAGAGGCCCGGCATGTAGAGGTGGCGCCAAATCTTGTCAAAAGAGGCTGAGCACAGTGGGTCCCCGCCCGAACCGCTACACCGTAGCGATCGAGAATCGTGGACACATCATGCGCGTGTGCACCGGCGATGTCGAAGGCGAATATGCCGCCCTTCCCCGGCGCCGTGCCGATCATGCGCAGCGAATTGATCTTCTGGAGCTGTTCGGCGGCGTAGCCGGCCACTTCAGCCTCGTGCGCATAGACCGCGTCACGCCCCAGTTCGGTGAGGTAATCCATCGCCGCGCCAAGCCCGATCGCCTGCACGATGGGCGGCGTGCCCGCCTCGAAGCGGTGCGGCGGCGTCTCGTAGGTTACCCAATCGGTGGTGACGTCCTCGATCATCTCGCCGCCGCCCTGATAGGGCTTCATCTCGGCAAGCAGGTCGTAGCGGCCGTAGAGGACGCCGATGCCAGAGGGGCCGTAGAGCTTGTGCCCGGTAAGCACGTAGAAGTCCGCCCCGAGGTCCTGCACGTCCACCTCGGCGTGGACGGCGCCCTGGCTGCCGTCGACGACGACCGGGATACCCCTGGAATGGGCGATCTCGACCATCTGCTTGATCGGGTTCACCGTGCCCAGCACGTTCGACATGTGCGCGATGGCGACCATGCGGGTCCGCGGGGTCAGTGCCGCCTCGAAGGCGTCGAGGTCGAGTACCCCCTCTTCCGACACGTCGACCCAGTTCAGCTTCGCGCCCTTGCGCTCGCGCAGGAAATGCCAGGGTACGATGTTGGAGTGATGCTCCATGATCGAGAGCACGATCTCGTCACCCTCGCTCACCCGCGGGCCGGCGAAACTCTCAGCCACGAGGTTGAGCGCCTCGGTGGCACCCTTGGTGAAGACGATTTCCTCGACACGCCCGGCGTTGAGGAAGGCGCGCACGGATTCGCGCGCCGCCTCGTAGGCTTCGGTGGAGCGGGTCGACAGGGTGTGCAGCCCGCGATGCACGTTGGCGTAGTCGCGGGCGTAGGCTTGCTGGATGCGATCCAGCACCTGCCGCGGCTTTTGCGCCGACGCCCCGTTGTCCAGGTAGACGAGCCGGTGCCCGTGCACCTTCTCCTCCAGGATCGGGAAGTCGGCGCGGACCCTGTCGAGGTCGACTGTCATTCGGCAACCGCCGCCGGGATCGCCCGGCTCAACCAGTCCTCGGTAATGCCGCTGAGCGCGGCGACAAGGCCCTCGTCCTCGAGCGGATCGAACAGTTCCTCGAGGAAGGCCCGGACCAGCATGGCTTCGGCGTCGGGACGCTTGATCCCGCGGCTCATCAGGTAGAACAGGTTGTCCGCGTCGAGATCGCCGCAGGTCGAGCCATGCCCGCACACCACGTCGTCGGCGAAGATTTCCAGCTCCGGCTTGGCGTAGATTTCGGCCTCTCCGGAGAGCATCAGGCCCTGCGACATCATCTGCGCGTCGGTCTTCTGCGCATGGGGGGCAACCATGATCTTGCCCTGGAACACGGCCTTGCCGCGCCCGCGGCCCACCGACTTGTAGAGCTCGGCCGACGTCGTGTTGGGCACGGCGTGCTCCAGTTCGAGCGTGATGTCGGCGTGCTGCTTGCCCTCCACGAGGTTGAGGCCCGTGAAGTCGCCATGCGAACGTTCGCCGGAGAAGCGGGCGAAAATCTGCGTGCGTTCGAGGCTCGAACCGGCGTGCAGCACCATCGAGCGGATATTGGCATCCTCGTTGATGTCGTACTCGACGGTCGCGAAGTGGCGCGCGTCCGCCCCCGACATGTCCACGAGAATGTGGGTGAGATGGGCACGCTTGCCGACGGTGACATGACTGGCGTGGTTGCCGACATGCGCGGCGTCACTGCCCGACACCGTCTCGACGATCACGGCATGCGCGCCGTCGGCAACGTAGAAGCTCGCCGCGTCCGCGACGTGCCCCGCCTCGCCTTCCATGCGCCGGTCGATATGGATGACCTCGTTGACCGAATGATCGACGTTGACCTTGAGGCTTTCCTTCACGAGCGCGGTGTTGACCCGCACCAGTGCATCGTCGCTCGTCGACAGGATCGACCCCTTGACGGTGCCCAGGATGATACCCTCGGGCGCCTCGGCCTTCTGCACGGCGCCATTCACGATGACGAAGCGGTGCGCGTCCGGGATATCGAGGGCGGGCGTGTCGCCCGCCTTCGCCGCGCCGGCGAGTTCGGGCACATCGCGCAGCATCATCTTGAGGTCGGTATAGTGATAGCTCTCGACCCTGCGCGTGGGCAGGCCGACCGTGCGGAAGCGCTCGGCCGCCTCGGCGGCGCCGGCGCTTTCGAGCTGGCTAATCAGGCTTTCTTCGGCCGGTCCCAGCCGGACCGGATACTGTTGTACCGTCAATTTCGCCTCACGCTGCGTCTTCGCCAAAGCGGGCATAGCCCTCGTTCTCGAGCTCGAGCGCGAGCTCCTTGCCGCCGGTCTCGACGACGCGGCCGTTCGAGAACACGTGCACCACGTCCGGCACGATGTGGTTCAAAAGCCGCTGGTAGTGGGTGATGACCAGCATCGAGCGGCCCGGATCGCGCAGGGTGTTCACGCCTTCGGCGACCGTCTTGAGCGCGTCGATGTCGAGGCCGGAGTCCGTCTCGTCGAGAACGCACATACGGGGCTCGAGGAGCGCCATCTGCAGCACCTCGGCGCGCTTCTTCTCGCCGCCCGAGAACCCGACATTGACGGCGCGCTTGAGCATGTCGCTATCGATCTGAAGCTTCTGGGAGGCGTCCTTCATGTGCTTCATGAAGTCGGGCGTCGCCAGCTCCTCCTGTCCGCGCGCGCGCCGCTGGGCGTTCAGCGCGGTCTTGAGGAAGGTCATCATGGAGACGCCGGGGATCTCGATGGGATACTGGAACGCCAGGAACAGGCCCGCTGCCGCGCGCTCGTCCGGCTCCATCTCCAGGATATTCTCGCCTTCGAGCAGCACTTCACCACCGGTGATCTCGTAGCCGTCGCGTCCGGCGAGCGCATAGCTCAGCGTCGACTTGCCCGAACCGTTCGGCCCCATGATGGCGTGCAGTTCGCCCTTGGGCACCGTCAGGTTGACGCCCCTGAGGATTTCCTTGTCTTCGTCCTCGATCTTCACGCGCAGGTCGCGGATTTCGAGCATTGGTGTGGTCATTTCCTTCTCCGATGTCTTCGTCGCCCGCTCAAGCGATGGCCGGCTGTTCATGTCCGCGCAGCTACGGTGCGGCGGGTATTGGTGTCTCGCGCATATCCGGCGGCCGCGACCGGACCGCCGGGCATGGCGCGGGGACGCCGGCCGTTAGCCGACGCTCCCCTCGAGCGAGATGTTGATGAGCTTCTGCGTCTCGACCATGAACTCCATGGGCAGATGCTGCAGCACGTCGCGCACGAAGCCGTTGACGATCAGGGCAACAGCCTCTTCCTCGCTCAGTCCGCGCTGCCGGCAGTAGAACATCTGGTCGTCCGAGATCTTCGATGTCGTCGCCTCGTGCTCGAACGTCGCCGTCGCGTTGCGGCTCTCGATGTACGGCACGGTGTGCGCCCCGCAGGTGTCGCCGATCAGAAGGCTGTCGCACTGCGTGAAATTGCGTGCGTTCCTGGCCTTGCCGTGGGCCGAGACGAGCCCGCGATAGGTGTTCTCGGACTGGCCCGCGGCGATGCCCTTGGAAATGATCCGGCTCGAAGTGTTCTTCCCCAGGTGCCGCATCTTGGTGCCGCTGTCGATCTGCTGATGTCCGTTCGAGATCGCGATCGAATAGAACTCACCGCGCGAATTGTCGCCGCGCAGCACGCAGCTGGGGTACTTCCAGGTAATCGCCGAACCGGTCTCGACC